>JAEUQP010000306.1 GCA_016789645.1 Acidobacteriota bacterium
TTGGATTACGGCAGCCATCGGCTGCATCCGTCTTGTCACCCGGAAATTCTGGCGGATTTACGCGGTTTGTTGGGCGACGATTTGCTGGATCGGCCTCGGCACGGGCGCATTTGTTTGCGTGGGCACTGGATTCATTTTCCGCTGAAACCGGTTGATCTGGTCTTACGGTTGCCCAAGTCGTTTGCCGTCGGTGTTGCGGCTGATTCGGTTCGCAAACTGTTGGCATCGGCATCAGCCAACGGACACGAATCGTTTGCCAGCGTGTTGGAACGCAATCTGGGTTCGACGATTTACCGGGATTTTTATCATCCGTACGCCAAAAAGATTTGGGGCGTTGAAGCGGATCAGCTTTCGGCGATTCAAGCCTATCGCCGAGTCAGCGCTGGTTCGTTGATGAAGATGGTCAAGAAAGTGCTGGCGCTTGTCCCAGGCTTGAAAGCTCCCGGAGCCGGGCGATTTTTTTATCCGCGAGAAGGGTTCGGGCAAATCAGCCAGGCGTTGGCGCAGGCTGCGCAAACCGAAGGCGCGCAAATTTTGCATCACACTGTTGTGCGCAAAATTCATCTGGGATCGCCGCATCGAATCGAGGTCGAACGCAACGGTTCCGCGCAAAGCATTGAAGCCGATTATGTCTGGTCAACGATTCCGATCACGACGCTGGCCAGTCTGGTCAATCCTGCAGCGCCCGCTGAAATTACTGAAGCGGGCAATCGCATCCAATACCGGGCAATGATTTTGATTTATCTGGTCATTGCCCAGTCGCAATTCACGGAATTTGACGCGCACTATTTTCCGGATGCGGAAATCGCCCTGACGCGCATTTCCGAGCCGAAAAATTACAGTGCGCGCACGGAGCCGCAAGATCGCACCATTTTGTGCTGTGAATTGCCCTGTGATGTGGATGACGAACATTGGCGACAGTCGGATGAAGAGTTGGGACAACTCGCCCGCCAGGCGTTGGAGCGAAGCGGGTTGCCAATCCAGGCTCCCATTCTGAAAGTCGTCACCAAACGGCTTTCGCACGCATACCCCATTTATCATCAGGGATATGAAACCCATTTCAACCGATTGGATGAATGGGCGGCGAAGCTGGATCGAGTTCTGACCTTTGGACGCCAGGGACTGTTTGCGCATGACAATACGCATCATGCGCTGGCGATGGCATACGCAGCGGTGGATTGTTTGAATGACTCAGGACGTTTTGACTCGGCGCGATGGAGCGACTATCGCGCTGAATTTGCCACACACACAGTTGAAGATTAACCGACGATTCCAACCATGTCCGACGCAATACGAAGGAGAAGTTTTATGCTGAAGATAGGGTTATCTATCCTGGCACTTGCAATTCTGTTTGCCGTGGCGCCTCTGCCGACGATCTTGAACAAGGTCATCCCATTTCAACAGGCGACAATTACGCTTGATCCAGCCACGAGTTATCAAACCATAGTCGGCTGGGAAGCCGTCGCTCAGGTCGGGCAAATTTCCGAAATCAATGCTGTCACCAATCGCTCGAACGTCAGCCCGGCATTTCTGAATTACAAAAATCAACTCTACGATCTCGCCGTCAATGACCTGGGGTTGAATCGGATCCGCCTGGAATTAAGAAGCGGGCTGGAAAATTCAGTGGATTACGGAGAGCGGTACACTAACGGCAAAATCACTTACAACGAATGGAAAGCTCACCGCTACGAAATCATCAACGACAATAACGATCCGCAAGTGATCAATCCGAACGGCTTCAAATTCTTCGAGCTGGATTTCAACATCGAAAATGTGGTCATTCCGCTTCGTCAACGGTTGGCTGCTCGCGGCGAAAAACTGTATCTGAATTTGAACTACGTGGATTTCGCGGATACGGCGTTCGAGCATCGCAACGCCCCGGAAGAATATGCAGAGTTCCTTCTGGCGACGTTCCTGCACATGCGCGACAAATATGGCTTCACACCGGACGCCATCGAAATGATTCTGGAACCGGACAATACTCCTTGGCGAGGAACGGACATTGGCAATTGTATAGTCGCCACCGGAAACCGATTGCGCGCGAATGGGTTCAACCCGGATTTTGTCGCTCCGTCCTGCACCAACATGTTCAATTCGCTGCCGTATTTCGACCAGATGATTCAGATACCCGGTGTGGCGAAGTTCATCTCGGAAGTTTCCTATCACCGGTATGGCGGCGCCAGCGACCCTGCATTGCAAAACTTTGCCAACCGTGGAGTGCAATACAAGATTGATACGTCGCAATTGGAATTCATCGGAGCGACTCATCATGATTTGTACGCCGACCTGACGATTGCCAACAATTCTTCGTGGCAACAATT
>JAEUQP010000357.1 GCA_016789645.1 Acidobacteriota bacterium
GGTGGCAACGCCCTGATCGTCAGCCGCTACCCGATTTCGCAATTCGGCGATCCGATGATTCAATCCAGAATTCAGAACCCAAATCCGCCCTGGACGGCTTCGGTGGAAACCTTGATTGATCGGAGCAGCGACGAATTGATCGTTCAACCAACGGAGTTGACACGCAATTTACGCGGGCTGGAACTGACGACATTGGCCGCGCGAATCAAATTCGAATTGCCTGACGTTGACGAAGACGAGGAAGAAAGTTCAACGCCACCACCACCTGCGGCCACTCCTGAACCGACTCCGGCGCCGCAGGCCGAACAACCCGCCGAAGAACATTGCGATCCGTTTTTATATGCGCCGGTCATTCATCTGGGAGACAAAAACGGAGCCGTGCTGGCCGATTTTCGATATTGCAAAGGTCGGTTGGTGTTTCTGACCGATCCGTTCGTCATCGCCAACAATGGTATTTCGCGGGGGGCCAATCTGACGCTGGCGATGAATCTGGTTCGCGTTTTGAGCAAAGGCGAAAACAACCAGCAACGGAAAATCTTGTTCGACGAGTTTCACCACGGCTATCGTTCGCAGATCAATCCGCTGGTTAATTATGTTCGCGGAACGCCGGTTCCGTGGCTGCTGTTGCAGGGCGTCTTGCTGAGTTTGCTGATTGTTTACAGCGTCGGCAAACGTTTTGCGCGCCCGTTGCCGATGCCCCAGATGGATCGGCATTCTCCACTGGAATTTGTGGACTCGATGGCCAATCTGCAACAAGCCGCGCGTGCGCGCGACCTGGCGCTGGAAAACATTTACCCGCGCTTCAAGACGACCCTGTGTCGCCGTCTGGGCTTGTCGTCCAGAGCCAACACCGAAGACATCATCGCCGGGTTACGACGTCGAAATTTGCCGGTTGATGAAATTGAAGTCCGTCAGACGCTGAGTGATGCCGAACTGACTTTAAGCGGAGAGAAAATTGACGACGCTCAATTGGTCAAGCTAGTGGGAAGAATGCGCCACATTCTGGCGCAACTGAAAAAGTGAAAGACTGAGGCGCGTCGGGGGCTTACTCACAAACCCTAAGAGTTGACGGATTTTACGGCTCCTATTTTGTGCCACCGATATTGCCTGATTACTGGCGCGCCCCCTGCTTACAAACGAGTCAGCTCCTCTCCCTGACTCAACGATCTTAGCCTTCCGATTCATCAACCACCTTTTCCGCAATCTTCTCGCGGTGGTAATTGGCGTCGCCGAACAGAATCTCCGACGATTTCGCGCGTTTGTAATACAACTGAATGTTGTGTTCCCAGGTGAAGCCGATGCCGCCGTGAACCTGCACGCCGCGATTGCCAACATCGCGCGCCGCGTCAGAACAGAACCCTTTCGCCACCGAAACCGCCAGCTTCGCCGCAGGATCGTTTTCCGCCACTGCCCACGCCGCAAAGTATGTTGCCGAACGCGCGCTTTCCGTAAAGTTGAACATATCGGCACATTGATGCTGTACGGCTTGGTAAATGCCGATCGGTTTGCCGAACTGCAATCGAGTCTTGGCGTATTCAACCGTCGTGTCCAGCGTCCAGACCATTCCGCCCAGCATTTCGGCGCACAACGCAACGGTCGCAAAATCCATTGCTGCTTCAACGGCGTCTTTGGTTTTCGTGGTAAACGCCAACGCGCTGGATTCCGGCACGGCGACGTTATCGAACTCGACGGTGTACAGTTTGCGCGTCGCGTCAATCGCTGGGGTTTCCGTGATTTTCACGCCAGCAGCGGAACCTTCCACCGGTAACAAAACCAGTTCGGTGTTTTCGCGAGCCACGACAATGATGACATCGGCAACAGCCGCATCGCTGACGTAATGCTTCGTGCCTCGCAGCCGATACTCTTTGCCGTCTTTTGTTGCCGCCAGCATCACGGCATCAGGATTCCATTCGCCGGTTTCTTCCAGCAACGCCACCGTCGCTTTCAACTCACCCGCCGCAATTGGTTCCAGGTACTGTTTGCGTTGGCCTTCGTTGCCTGCGCGTTCGATCAAGCTGGCCGCCCACAAGGTGGAAATAAACGGGCCGGGCAAACAGGCTCTGCCCATTTCTTCAGTGACGGCAATCAGGTCAACCAAACTCAGCCCCAGCCCGCCGTATTCTTCGGGAATGGTCAGTCCGGTGAAGCCTTGATCGGCCATTTCGCGCCAGAGCTTGTCGTCAAACGCCGTTTCCGAAGCCATCAATTCGCGCACGCGCTCCGGTTTGCATTCGCGCGCAAAAAAATCGCGCGCCGATTGTTGCAGCAGTTTTTGTGCTTTTGTCAGATCAAAGTTCATTTTGGTTTCCGGTAGTCGGTGATCGGTTGTCGGTAATGGCTCGAACCGGCCACTGACCACCGACAACCGGCCACCAATTAGTAGCTCTTCGGCAGGCCAAGCACGCGCTCGGCCACGATGTTGCGTTGAATTTCACTGGTGCCGGCTTCAATGGTGTTGGCGCGCGTGCGCAGAAAATCGTAAACCCATTTGCCGCCATCGAATCCGTGCAGTTGCGCCACCGGCCCCAACGTTTCCATCGCAACCTGCTGGAATCGCTGGTTGTATTCGCTCCACTGAATTTTCAGGATTGAATTTTCCGGCCCGGGCACATGCTGGTTTTGCATCTTGCTCAACGCGCGCGTGTTCGTCAGACGAAAGATTTCCAGTTCCATAAACGCCTGCGCCAGTTTTTGGCGGATGACTGGATCTTTGCTGACCGGTTTGCCGTTGCGTTTGATCTGGCGCGCGTGCGCGATCAACTGATCGTAATTGCGTTTGAACGCAACGTACGTTCCCGTGCCCAGATGCGCGCGTTCGTTCATCAACGTGGTGATGGCCGTGCTCCAGCCTTTGTTGATTTCGCCCAGCACGTTAGCCATCGGCACACGCACATTGTCAAAAAAGACTTCGTTGAAACTGGCGTCGCCGTTCATTTGTTTCAACGGACGCACGGTCACGCCCGGCGAATGCATATCCACGAGCAATGCCGTGATGCCTTTGTGTTTCGGCACGTTTGGATCGGTACGCACCAGCAGCAATACCCAATCGGCAACGTGCGCCAGCGAAGTCCAAATCTTCTGGCCATTGACCACAAAATGATCGCCATCAATTGTCGCCTTGGTCGCCAGCGAGGCGACGTCCGATCCCGAATTTGGCTCGGAAAATCCCTGACACCAGATTTCTTCGCACGACAGAATCTTCGGCAAAAAGCGTTGTTTCTGTTCCGGCGTGCCGACGGCGATGATCGTCGGGCCGATCAAGCTCAAGCCCAGCGCATTGATGAGTGGCGGAGCTTCGGCGCGCGCCCACTCTTCCGTCCAGATGGCTTGT
>JAEUQP010000374.1 GCA_016789645.1 Acidobacteriota bacterium
CTTCACGACGATAAAACTCCGCGATGCCGTCTTCCCAACCGGCATGCTGCAAATAAACGGCGGGCGTCGGCTGGCCACTGTGCAAATTGGAGTGATAACCGATCTCGTGTTTTTTCAGCGCGGCGATGACATCTTTGCGGCCACGTTGTTCCAACACACGAGCTTTTTCGCCAACGATTTTGAACGTGGATTTGACGCCCAACCGGGTCAGCATTTCGGCCAACCGTTTCGCGGCGTCATCGCTTTGCGGCAAGACATAATCTTCCGTATCAAACCACAGCGTGACGTAAATCGGCGCGGCAGTTTGAGAAGTTGCGTCCTTCCCTGACAACAAAATCCCAACCGACATCACAACCGATAACAACAGAATCCGTCTACACATAAGCCCTCTCTGAAACAACGGAACAAACGGAAATAACGGAGTCAACGGAAGCCAAAATTGTTGTTTTCCGTCTGTTCCGTCATTTCCGTTTGTTCCGTAATCTCCTTTGACGTCTGTTTTTAGCGCCCTAAAAACAAATCACGGCCTTTGACCAGCGCTGCAATTTTCCGGTCGGCAATCGAACGTTTATTCATCCAGAAACCGCAATCGGGATTGACCCAGGTGATGCGGCCTTCGCCGACGATTTTGGCGGCAGTTTCAATGCGGTGGGCAATTTCTTCCGGCGATTCGACGGTGTTGACCTTGATGTCTACCACACCCAGACCGATGCCGATGCGCGGATCGAGTTCATCTTTGAAGTATTGCAATTCGTCGTAGCCACGAAAGGCCATTTCCAGCAGCACGTGATCGCAATGCAGGCGATTGATGAAACCAATCAGTTTTTGCCAGGTTCCGCGTTGAATGGATTGGCCGCCGTAATTGCCAAAACACATATGAACGCCCTTTTCTTTGGCTTGGGTGGCGGCGTCGAGCACGACATTGATGGCGGCGGCGGCCCATTCGGCTTCGTCGGCGTGGCCGGTGATGTTGGCTTCGTCCACCTGAATGACTTCGCTGTCAATTTCGCCAACCTGTTTGGCCAGCGCTTGCGCCAACCCCATCGCCAGATCAGGCAGGTTTTTGTAGTGATGATCCATCAGCGTTTTGCAAAGCATATGCGGGCCGGTGAGCGTGAATTTCATCGGGTGCGCCGTGCAGGCACGAGCGCGGCGATAATCTTCGCCCAAACTCAACGCGCCTTCGCCAATTGCCGATTCGACGACGCCAGCCGGAGCCGCGCGAAATCCCATGCCTTCCAACCGGCGAAACTCTTCCACATCGCCGCGCGTGATCCGCGAACGAATGCCATCCATCGGGCGGATGAAGTATTCAATCATTCCGTTGGTGTCGGGATGATTGACATCCCAGCGGTACAGTTCGCCATCGGCAACAACGTCAATTCCAGCGAGTTCCTGAAGTTTGAAAACCACCTTGGTAGCATCAATCAGCGCCTGCTGGCTGGGCAGTGCGATCAGCCATTCAGGGACGGGGTACGAACCGACAACAGTTGTGCGAATTGCAGGTGCAGTCACAAATTCCTCCGAAAGATTAGGTTTGAAAGTGGCGCGCAGTATATCCGAGCAAGCTGGTCACGCAAGCCGCTAGTCAGTCAATGCGACATGACTTAAGATGCGCGCCACATTTCGCACTTCATTACATTCAAAAGGAAACTCAATGGCTGAAACTCTTTCGCCCGTAGGCTTGCTGATGGCTGGCGCGACTTCGATCAGCAACGTCATCAAAGATATTTCCGCAAAAAAAGTCGTAGATCATCATGAACTCTTTGCTTCGACATTTTGGATTCGCCTCTTTGCGGCTATCACCTTTTTGGCCGCGCTGGGTTGGCGAATGATGATCGGCAACGCTCCGCATTTTCGCAACGACGGCGGCGAATTTTTTGGCGTGGACGGGTTGCTGCTCGGTCCCTGGCCAACGTATCTGATTTACCTGACGATTGAAGTGTTACTCGTAGCCTGTTCGACCTTGCTCTATTTTCGAGCCATCCAGGTGACGCCGATTTCGCTCTGCATGCCGTACATTTCGTTTACGCCGGTGTTTCTGATTCCGATGGGCTATTGGGTCAACAACGAAGCGACTTCACTGGAAAAAGGCGTCGGCGTGGTGTTGATTTTCATTGGCTCAATCGCCATGCACCGGTTGCTGTTCGCCAACGGCTGGCTGGAACCGATCAAAGCCATCTGGCGTGAACGCGG
>JAEUQP010000378.1 GCA_016789645.1 Acidobacteriota bacterium
TCCGCCGCACGTCGCGCGGTTTGGTGGTCTGTGTTCAGGTATCGCAAAAACGTGCTCATCTGTTTATGGCCAGTGATTTTCATCACTTCCATCGGCGGCATTCCGGCTTGAATCATTCGCGTTGTCGCCGTGTGTCGCAGATCGTGAAAATGCAGGTCTTCGATTCCGGCAAGATTACGCGCCGTCGTGAAGGATGTTTTGACGTGATTTTTGATGCCGAAGACTGATTCCGAAACATCGCTGGTTCCGACGTCCCAAAGGTGTTGAAGTTCTTCGCGCAATCGCGCGGTCATTCCGATGGTTCGCGCTTCCCAGGTTTTTGTGGTGGTTTTGCGAACGCGAATCAGGTTCTCGCCAAAATCCACGTCTGACCAGCGCAACGACTTCAATTCGCCGAAGCGCATACCGGTATCAATGGCCGCGATGATGATCGGGCGCAGATGCCGACGACGAAAATCGTCGCAAACGCTCAACAGCCGAATTTCTTCATCCGGCGTCAGAATGCGGTCACGGCGATTTTCGTCGGCGTGGCTGATAAGCGAGTCGCCTTGTTCAAACGGATTGCGAACCAGCCAGCCATTGCGCCGGGCGTAGTTCAAAATCGCGCGCAACAAAGCCAGTTCCCGATTGACGCCGGTGATGCCGCGCTCTTTGCCATGTGCTGTCTTTTGCTGCAATCGCGCCGCTCGGTAGGTTTCAATGTCGGCGTGTGTGATGGATTGAATGCGTTGTCGTCCGAAATATGACTGAAGATTTTTGAGGAAGCCTCGCTGATTTCGCCAGGAACGCATTCCGGCAATGCGAGTTTCGCCTTTGTAGGTTGGCGCGACCAGCTTCTTTTCGGCGTAGAGGCTGGCCAGTTCATCGAAGGTCATCCGCGCACCATCCACGATGCGTCCACCGTGATCGTCCAGGTTGCGGAGCAATCGCTTCAATTCGCGGTTGGCTTCGGTCTTGTTTTCCAGATTGCGGCGGATGTCTTTCCGCCTTCCCTGCTCGTTTGTGTAAGTCACCCGGACGATGTACACGCCGCGCGCTTCATCAAACTTGATACTTCCGCTTCGTTCCTTGCCCATACTCAAGCTCTCCTTTGTAAAAAAGCAGTAGGCCACTCAATGCCACATTGAATGCCACATTGCCTTGACAGTTCAGGACAGTTTGAGGCATCTCAGGAAAGCATTAAGTGCTTTACTTGCTGCATTTTACCAATCTTCAGAAAGCTTGAGAAGTGTTGAGAAAGTATGCTGGCCGAGACTCCTAAGCAGTAGGCCGCTGGTTCGAGTCCAGCCAAGCCCATTCCCTACCGAATTTTTCCCGGCCAAGACACCGTCAGAGCCTGACCAATTTCCAAAGACGCCCATTGCTGGCTGAGTTCTTCCATCCGAGCGCAAATGCGTTTGATCGCCGATTCGTTCAACGCCTGGCTTTCGGCAGCAGGGAGATGGCTGCGGACGTGTTTGGCATTCCCGGCCATTTCCGCTGCCAGCGTTCGCCGAGCCGGGTCGGTGGATCGCGCCAGCCATTCGTACAGACAAATGATGGTCGCGCGTTCTGATTGCATCGAATCTTCCTGCCCCTGACGTAACAGCTTGCTGCCGCGCTGGGTTTCGCGTCGTCGGGAACGAGCAGCTTCCCGGCGATCTTCCCCGGGTGATTGCACCGCACGAAACGTCCCGGCAGTCCCGCCATCGGCAATCTGCCCGAAAATTCCCTGCCGCAATCCCAATTCGCTTTCAACGATGAAGTGCAGCAGATCGTGCGGCATCGCGGAGTCATACCCCGGCGCAGGATTCATTTCTAACGGCGGCTGGCCGCTTCGATGGATCGTCACCGCGTAGCGCCGCTCGTCGGTTCGGCAAAACTGAATCTCCAACGCAGCGGATTTTTGGGTTTGAAGCCTGCTCATACTCGAAAACTCCTATCGCAACGGTTCGCTGGCCATGTTTCTAACCGCTTGGCTCGTAGAGCCAGTTGAGTTTAGGCAGCTCGTTTACGGCCTGGGAACTGATCTTTTTTGGCTCGTAGAGCCAGTTGAGTTTAGGCAGCTCGTTTACGGCCTGGGAACCGATCTTTTTTGGCTCGTAGAGCCAGTTGAGTTTAGGCAGCTCGTTTACGGCCTGCGAACTGATCTTTTTTGGCTCGTAGAGCCAGTTGAGTTTAGGCAGCTCGTTTACGGCCTGCAAGCGCATCCGCGAAAAGCCCGTCCCATCGGGACGGTTGAATCATTTGCTGCAAAGCTATCCCCAAACATACCGTTCGTCGTATTCGACGCCGTGCTTTTGCAAAAAATCCCGATATTCATCCTGAAAGCTTTTGTGCTGATGATGCACCCGTTGGTTCTGAATATACGCCACCACCGATTCCAGATTGGATTTGCTGACGGTGAACGCGCCGTAGCCTTCCTGCCAGGCGAAATCGCGCAACTCCGGGAACGCTTCGTGAATCCATTTGGAAGAATCGCCTTTCAGGTATTGTGCAATCTGGCTTGGCGCAATCACCGGCGGAGCCATCACCAGCGCGTGAATGTGATCGTCACATCCACCGATTTGCAGCGCCATCATTTTATGCGCTCGCGCTACGCCGCCAAGGTAGGCCCAGATTCGTTGTTCAATTTCCGGTTTGATGAACGCGGCGCGATTTTTGGTGCTGAAGATCAAATGGTAATGGAGCGAGGCATACGTATTGGCCATTGGCTGAACCTCCTTGATGGAAACTCAACCGTCCCGACGGGACGGGAATGTTTGCTGGCTTGCCTGCAGGCCGTAAACGACCTGCCTAAATTCAACCGGCTCTACGAGCCGAAAAGGGGCACGGCATTTCCGATGATTAAGGAGAATATTTAAACACCATGATGCGATCTAGTTTCAGTCAAAGTACGAAGAAGACCTGTTTCGTCAATGTTTACGTATTCTTTCACTTTAAGTAAATCAACCATCAAATCTGGAGAATAGGTTATCCCCCAATTCTCAAAATGACGGGCTACACGCTCTTTATATCCTGGATTTTTAATTCCCCTTCCCCATTCTCCTTCAGAATCACTCCAAACCTCGACGGTGTCTTCAAGCAAGCATTTCTTCGCTGATTGAACAAGTTCTTCAGTGAAGGACAGGATAAAATAATTGATGGTTCGCTGACGCCGATCTAGTTCTTCCGCAATAACCGCATATCCGTTCTCGTCTTGGTACTTCTCTTCGGCAAGTAATGCGGCAGATATATTGTCAATCTCATCTCTCATTGGCTTCAGAAGCCGTTCGAGTTCGCGCACCGTAGCTGATTCAATCATTGCCCAAGCATTTTGAGTGTTGCCACGTCCGCGATTAACGATCACAGAATGCAGCGCCGATGGATAACGTACCGCTCGGCATTCCTCTGCAAAAGGGCGCATAAGGTTAGAGCGAAATGACTGCGCTTCTCCAAACTGCTTCTTCGCAACAGCAGAAAGATGATTCTTAAATCTGGTTATGACATCACGCCTAATTACTTCTCGTTTTTCATTGTTGAGATTACGAAAAAATTCTTCTGCTACCCTCACAGCTTTATCGAGGTGGGTTTCATGTGCTGCGACCATGCTTTCCACAGCGGTCTGAAGAAATTCTTGGAGTAACTCGGTACCACCATCAAGTACGTTTACGCAGCAAATGCGTTTTCTGGCAGCGTCTACTGTCCAGCGGTTTGTGTAATCCACGCCTCGTGGGCAACCGAGAAGAGTCAGATTATTGGCACAGAGATCTTCTTTCTCAGCCTTTTCTTCTTCGGCGGTGAGGAAGTTGCCGGAACCCGCCTTCCCAGGGTCAACAATAGCTATAACCGTGCGATCTTCGAGACTCTCGCCAAAGTAAACCGACTCTTCCATCATCTGCTGAAGCAGGTCAACGGAAGGCGCTGGCGGGTTGTTAAAATGGGAACCAACAACTATGACCGTCCACGGGTTTTTAAGTAGCTCGCGCAGATCAGCGCGCTCAGAGAGCGGATGTCCAGGCCGCGAACCAGACTCGCCATCTGCTTTTCCAGAAGATACGGCTGGTAACCCGAGGGTATCTATCAGGGGTAGATCATTCTGCATCCAATGGACACCGGTCGAAGGCGTCCGAATGATCACACGTTTAGGGAATGGTTGATCTTTGAATTTTCCTTGAAACAGATCTAGCAGTGTCTTTTGGAGCCATCTTCGCTCATCACCAGTAGGAAGCCATTGCAAGCGTTTTCTCTCGGCTAAATGGGCCAGACGCTCAACCTCTGCAATAAAGCCGACCTTCACTGGAAAGCTTTTTTTCGCAAGGTCTTCGGCGTCATCCTGTTGCATCTTCTTAGCTTTCGCCCCACCGGCAGGTATGGGGTGCTTGCCCAAGCCGGTGATGCCACGGATAACTCTCTCAATGTCAAGTTGCAGACGTGGGGGTCGCCCGCTAATAGGGCTTTCTTCTAAGTCTGAATCGAACTCCTCAGCGGGGCCACTCTGATCGGTGAGTTTCTTTTTCGGATCGTATGCCTTGTGCCAAGCCCACTCGGCAAACTGACGGATTAATGCTTGTGTATCAGTCGCTTCCTCCGGCTCAACCCGAACCTCCCATTCCCCCGCTTCAACCCATATTTCACAAGGCGTGGTACCACCATTCCCAAGCGGGAGCATCGCATATTGGTTTAGTTGTTTGGAGGAAGCGTCCGCAGATGGTGGGGTTTCTTCAAGCCATAGCCCAGCAAGGGCATTGATGAGCGTGGATTTGCCAACACCCTTTTGAGCTATGAAGGCAATGCGTGGTGTGGGATGCTCGACGATATTAAGTCGGTTCCAAATTGCCTCTTCAAGTTGTTGCGCGCGTTGTGCCAATTCTGGATAGTTTTGCTCACTGACTACGAATTCTCGCAGTTTTTTCGCAAGTTCTTTCGCCTTAATCGTGGCAGGATTTATTGAGGCTAGCATTATCGAATTTCCTATTGTGATGATTTTTGGTTCCAAGCGTAACCATTTCGGCGAGGCAGTAAGATTAACCGCCCAAATAGTTTAGTTGTGCTGTCTGAAGCTGGGGCGGCGCGGAGTATACGGCGGGGCTTCTTACCGAGGCAATCAAATTTATAAGAAGAGGGCTGCTGCTCGATTTTGACTACCCGAAAGCATTTGCACCTTCTTAAGCCCGGAGGGCTGGCTGAGTTTAGGCAGGTCGTTTACGGCCTGTCTGAGACGCGAAAAAGCAATCGCGTCGCGTAGCGACGGCTGAATCGGCGTTTATGCTGGATTCAGCCGTCGCTACGCGACGCAATCAAACTTCATCACCGATGCAGGCCATAAATGACCTGCCTAAACTCAAGCACCGCGATGCGGCGAAGGGCCAAACCCGTTTACCGGCTAGCCGTGCCTGCCGCCACTTTCTTCACCACTGTCAACTTCACTTCCGACGGGTACTGCCGCGAATGGTGGACGGCGTTGTGCGCCGTGACGCCTTTGGTTTCGTCGTAGTTTTTGCCGCCCGTGTTCATGTTGCGGTCAAAGCGCGGGAAGTTGCTGCTCGACACTTCGATGCGGATGCGGTGGCCAGCCTGGAAGAAATTGCTGGTGGTCATGGCTTGCAGCTTCACTTTGTAAACCTTGCCCGACTCCATCCAGACCTGCGGTTTGTCGTAACCGTTCCGGTAACGCATGCGCTGGATGGTTTCGTCCAGGTTGTAGGCGCGTCCGTCCGGCAGCACGTCAATCAGCTTGACCGTGAAATCGGTGTCTTTCACGTCCGACGAAACGTAAAGCGTGACTTCGATGGGGCCACTGACTTCGACGCCTTCTTTCAGCGGTTCGGTGCTGTACACCAGAATGTCCTTGCGCTCTTCCATCTTGCGCTGATCGAACGAACCGCCCTGCACCGCGTTGCCCGTGCAGCAAACGTTGCCGCCAAACGAAGGCACAGGGTTCATCGGATCGTAGTCGAATTTGTCAGGGCTATCGGTCGCCGGAGGTGTCAGGCTCAACACGCCGTCGCCGTTCAGCGTGTTGGCTTTGCCGTTGCTGGACAGGTAATAGGTCATCGGCTGCGCTCCGACAGGAGGCCAGGTGTCGGACGATTGCCATTTGTTGATGCCCATCGTGAAGTAACGAACCTTCGGCATTTTTTCCAGAATGCCGTTCGCTTCGCCTTTCAGGAAGTGATCGAACCAGCCCCAGGTCAGTTCATCGTAATTCAACCGAGCGTCGCCCATGCTGCGCTCGCCGACGACGGTGTTTTCGGTCGCGCGTTTGTACGCGCAATGCAACGTAGGCGCGATGACGGCGTATTGCTGGTTGGCGATGTCAGGCCGAGCCGTTTTGCGCACGTGGTTATAAGCCGCCAGATTCGGTCCCACCGAAACGTCATACCACGACATAAACCAGAATCCCGGCACGTTCACTTTCATGTTGTCGTGAAAGAGGCCGCCTTTGTACCAGGCCGGATCGTTCGGCGTGCGTTTAATCATCGCGCCTTTGGTATCCACCGGCATTTCGTCGGCAAAGATTCCGTGCGGTCCGTCCACGGCTTTCATGATGTCCATCACCGGCAAATGCCGCAGCGCCTGAGACCAATCCACTGGCGGAAGTTGTTGCGCCAAATCAAACGATTTCGACGCGCGGATTAAATCTTCGCGCGAAGTATTCGGCGGAAACATAGGCCGAACCTGATTCTGTTCGCCGTACAGCCAAGCGATAAACAACATCTGCACCGCTCCGCCGCGATACCAGTTGCCTTGTTCGTAGTATTCGCCGAATCGGCCAACGCCCGCACCGAAGCCTTGCGGAATCATTGCCGCAAACGCCGGATTGCCTTGCGCGGCGACGGCCATCTGCCATTCTGCTGTCGAAGAACAACCGATTGTTCCGACTTTGCCGTTCGACCACGACTGGCTGGAAATCCATTTCAACGCGTCGTCGCCGTCACTGAGCGGAGCGCCCAAAATGTCGTAATTGCCTTCGCTGAAAAAGTGGCCGCGCTCGTTCATGGTGATGTGCGCGTAACCGCGTTTGACGGCATCAAGCTGCGTGCTCATGTCGCTGATGACCCGATTGCGAACGTCCCAGTAATTGAAGTTGTACGGCGTGCGAACGAACACCGTCGGATATTTTTTCGACGTGTCTTTCGGGCGATAAACATCAGCGGCCATTCGTTTGCCGTCGCGCATCGGAACCATGACTTTGCGTTCAACGATGGCGATTTCCTGAAGCTCTTTTTCGATGGCGTTGCGCCGCGCGATCATTTCAGGAGTGAGCGGGCCGCCGCGCTGTCCTGAAACAATCTGCACTGCCGAAACAAAACCGATCACAGCCAGCAACAATGTCCAAACAAGCTTTCTTTTTAGGTGGCTTTTCATGTGGGTGCTCCTTGATGAGAAAAGACGCCGGAACTGCGCGTCAGAGTTTTCAGTCTAAATCCGATTGCAGTTTCAATGACGCGTCGAGGTTCATAACCGTTTCAAAAACTCGATCAACCGATCCGGCTTGTTGGTGACAATGCCGTCCACGCCGCGTTCAATCATCGTGGCGAACTGGCGATCTTCGTCAGCAGTCCAGACATACAGCCGTTTGCCGGCGGCTTTGGTTCGCCGCGCCAGATACGCGAAACAAAGTTCGACCTGCATGCACAAAACTTGATAGTTGATGTTCCGAAGCGCAATCCAGGGAAAGGCTTCGCGCCAACGCACAATCGGGTTGAGCGTTTCGTTGCCCAGGATCACGCCAAGTTCGATGTCGCGGACTTCTTCGCCAAGCCGTCGCATCAATTCGATGTCGAACGAAGCGAGCATCACTTCGTCCTGACAACGCCGAGCGCGAACAATCCGCAAAGTCTCCGCTGCGGCACGCGGGTCTTTGATTTCCAGATAAAGCCGCACCTTGCCGCTGGTCAGATCGAGCGTTTCGTCCAGCGTAGGCACGCGTTCGCCTTTGCCTGCGTCGGCTTGTTTGATTTCGGCCAGCGTCAATTGGTCAACGCGGCCAGTCAGGTTGGTGGTGTGATCCAGCGTTTCGTCATGAATGACGACAACGTGATTGTCGCGCGAACGATGCAGATCGAGTTCGATCATCTGCGCGCCTTGTTCAATGGCGAGGGCAAACGCCGCCAGCGTGTTTTCCGGCTGATAGGCGGAAGCTCCGCGATGGGCGATGACGAGTGGTGGCATTGAGACATCCCATTATGCAGATTGGTGTGGCTCTGTAATTTCCCTTAGCCCATTAAGAATCTGCCGAATACGTTCGAGAAAGTGTTCCGATGTAATCGTCCAACAGAGACTTGTCTACCGTATAAAGCTGCGAGACAACGACCACACTTTGTTTGGGCAAATTTGCCTCCAATTCACCGAGAAGCACATTGGCCGAAGTTTTTGCCCGCCTGAGATTTGATGACACCGCACAAACCAGAACGGTGTTTATGGCACTGTGATTGAGCAGATTGTTTTGGATAACAACATATGGTCGTTTGAATCCTGGCCCTGAGCCAACAGGAGTGCCTAAGTCTAACCAATGGACGTCGCCTTGATTGATCACCATTCATCGTCCTCCAGTAGCTTAAGTTGAACACGCCGCATATATTCGGTCTGTAACTTTTCTTCCTCATCTGGCGCATCCAGGTAAGCTTCGCTGACATCGTCTGCCAACTGCCGTGTCTTCTGACGCTGAAGAAATTCTTCGATGGCCAAAGCGACCAGACCGCTTTGCGTAATTTTCATTTCTAATGCCGCCGCGTTCAGCCGTTCAAGCAATTGTGGTGTCAGGACGATTTCTGAGTTTGATATGTTGAGTGTTGTCTTTGCCATAAAAATCACCTCAAATTCATTTTACCTGAAATTCCCGCGCACCAAGCACCAGCGCCGCGACATTGCCGACGAGTTCGTTGACGCGGCGGTCGTCAGGTTTCCCTGAAATCGTCTTTGCGCGCTGTTCGGTCAGCACTTTCATCAGATTGTCGCGCGTTTCTTTGGAAACGTCGCTGTGAATGAAGGCCGCCAGCAAGGCGTTGAGCAATCGTTTTTGATCTTTGGTGGCATCAGCAACGACAAAGCGATTGACCTCCACGCGCGTTCCGTTGATGCGATTGCCAATCAGCGCCAGCGCAAAGTTCATGCGTTCCAGCAGTGTGGCGTTGCTCAACCAGTGCGATGAATCTTCGGAATAACCGGTCGGCGGCTGGCACTGATACAGCGGTTCGCCCATGCGCGCGACAGTTTGCACCAACGGCGCTGCACCATCGGTCGCCGCTCCCGTAGCGCGAATCGCCGACGCGGCGAGTTCCAACGGAGATTTGATTTTGTTGCGGTAAAACTTCGGCGAATAAAACTCCGGCGAAGTCAGAATCGCGCGAACCACCTGACGAATGTCGCCATCGGTTTTGGTGAAAACTTCGGCGGCGCGATCCACCAACGTAGTCGGCGGTTCGTCGGCGACAAAGCGTTGCGCCATTTTGAACGAAATAAACTTCGCCGTGGAAGGATGTTTGGCCAGCAAATCCAGCACGCGCAACCCGTCTTCGATGCCTCCGCCAGCGGCGATGCGTTTGCCAAGCACGACCTTTTCGCCTTTGTCATGGCTGCGCGGACGAAAGAGAAACATCGGGTTCGGTTGCTGGCCGACCGTCCAGCCTGTAAAGCAACGCGCCACTTCGCGCACGTCATTTTGCGTGTACCCGCCGTCTACGCCCAGCGTGTGCAGCTCCATCAATTCGCGCGCGTAATTCTCATTCAGCCCCGGTCGGCGGGGCGGCGGCAGCAAATTGCCCTCCGCATCGTATTTCGGCGGCGGAGCAGGCTGTTCAGCCTGACTCAGAAAATTATCCAGATAAACCATCATCGCCGGGCTTTGCGCGACGGCGGTCAGCAATTCCTTGAACCGTCCCAACGCGTTCGGGCGAATCACGTCGCGTTCGTACACGGTCAGCATCAACCGCGCGTTGTCTTTTCCGGCAAAGACGTTGAAGTGATTGAACCAGAAATCCACCATCACTTCCTGCAACTGGCGTTCGCTGAACACTGCGCGAAGCAATTTGGCTTGCTGCAATTCGCGCAACGGACGTTGCGTGTCTGCAGGCGTAGGCGTCGGACGCGGCGGCGGAGATTGAGGGGCAGAGGGATTGAGAGAGGAAGCGATCATTGCTTCAGATTTGTCCGCCTTGCCGGGAGCGGGTTTGTCGGTTGATCCCTCTTTCCCTTCTTCCCTCTGTCCCTCCTTCGCTTCTTCTTTCTTCACAGCCAAAGGCGGCGGTGTAGGCGCCGGTGCAGGACGCGGCGGCGGAGGCGGCGGTAAAAAATTCTGGAAAAGTTCTGGCAAGGTCGCCTGCAAGGTGTTCAGCGATTGCAACGGACGGGCGAGAAATTCGTCCTCGATGTCTTCGGGATGAAGTTGTTCGTCCAGGTATCTTTCCAGGCCTTTTTGTTTGATGCGCTCCATGTCGCCCGGACGCGGACCAAATCCGGCGCGGTTCAACAAATGCAGAATTTTCTGTTCTTCGGTCAGCGGCGAAATCGTGGTCTTGCGGCTGCGCGTCGTTTCATCACCGATTTCTGGCAAAGGAA
Organism: Acidobacteriota bacterium; assembly: GCA_016789645.1. Taxonomy (GTDB): domain Bacteria; phylum Acidobacteriota; class Blastocatellia; order RBC074; family RBC074; genus RBC074. The sequence continues at coordinate 10,522 of JAEUQP010000378.1, forward strand.
TCAATCGTTCATTCGCCGCCAAAGCGCCTGCGGGTAAATTCGGTCGGAGCGGCGCAATCGTCGAAACGGGACGAGGCGGAGAAAGACTGGGTGGTCCCATCAACGCGCGCAATCGGGATTGCTGTTCCGGGCGAAGCGTGGGCAACAACTCTTCGAGCGCGGAACGGCGTTCGCGATCAAGCTGGTCACGCACTTCCAGAAAGCGCGGACTTCCCGGTTGCAGTTGGCTCATTTGCCGCGACAATTCCTCTAACTGCGAACGGCGTTTTTTGAGCAGTTCCGTCATCGTCGCGGCTTGTTCCGGCGTCAGTTTCAATTCGGCAGTCAGATCGGCGACAAACCGCGCTTCATTGAACGATTCCTGCTGCGCGGCAAATGGCCACGCAACAAACGTCGCCACAATCAAGCCCACGGCAATCAGCGCCAGCAATCGAACACGAAACCCCATTCTCCTGGTCATAACGTTTCCTCTGAACAAATTGAGTGTTGTGTTGAAGGCGGGCAAATCTTACTCCAGGTTGAAAGACTCAACACAGGGCTTTTTTCATTGGCGCGGCGAGCTTGATTTCGGCGGGATGGAATAGGTCACTGTTGCCTGGGCAACCGGCGCAGCATCAGATTCGGAAAACATGGTCACATCGCCTACAGCCAACCGCGAACCAAGTTTCAGCAAACGACATTCGGCAAGGACGTCGCGCGGAGCAGGTTTGCGCAGAAAGTTGATGTTCAGACTGGTCGTCACCGCCATTGCCACAGGACCAATCATCGCCAGCAAAGCCAGATACATTGCCGTATCCGCCAAGGTCATCAGCGCCGGTCCCGAAACTGTTCCGCCCGGACGCAAATGGCGCGGATGATGCACCAGGCGAACACGGACAAAGTTTTCTTCGACGTGTTCGACGCGAAAGCCGAAATCATCTTCTTCGGGCATTTCGGGAAAATGGGATTGCAGAAAGGCTTCCAATTCAGCAGCCGTCATCGCGGGCATTTCGCCACCTCCATTGCGGTTTCGTGCGCCTGACGACCTGTGCGCCCGGCCAGCTCCATTGCCAGCAAGATGTTTTCCATCGCCGTCAACGCGCGAAACAAACGAAAGACTTGAAAGACATTTTCGAATCAATCACGGTTTTACCTTTATCGTCTAGCGGCTCGTCGCTTGCCGAAAGCACTGCGAACATGATTGCGAATCGCCGTTTGCAACACTGGCATTTCAGCTTCGTTGGCGGCGGTCACCAGCAGGCTCATGCTGCCCATTTCGTCGAGCGAGCCTTCGCCCCATTTGACGCGACGCGGTGGCGAACTTGGATTGCGCGGATTGTCCGCCGTGTTGTCGTAGGTGATTTTCACGTCCAGCCGCGTTCCTTTCGGCAAGGCGACAAAGTCCTTGAACTGATATTGATCCTGCCAGGCGAAATCCCAATCGTTGATCCATAGCACCTTTTTCTTCTCGCCGTTGGGCAGCGTCGCCATCAGGTGCATGGTTTTGGCGATGTAATGCGCGTGCGCGCCAGCACCAAAAGCCTTCACGTCAATCGGCAGCACGAAAGAATCTTCCAGCGTGTATTCCTTCGCTCCGGCGGGAATATCCAGACCTTCAAAAACTCCGAACAGCGGCGGCAGTTGAATGCCGGTGAAGGATTTGGTCGGCGCTTTGTCGGCGAAGTAAATGCCAACTGTGGAGATTTCTTTTTCGACTTTGCCGGACGGATGGAAATGCGAAGCCAGCACAAGATCAGAACCTTTCGGCAAAAAGTAGGCCAAGCCATCGGGCATCACGCGCGCCTGAGCGCCGACTGCCCAACCGCCCAAACTTCCGCCAAGATTGCCGCCGGGACTCGCTCCGGGATTGCTGGCAGCGTCGTTGTTCTGACCGCCCAGCCCAAATCGCGCGGCAAAACGTTGGCCGGTGAAAGCCATTCCGCCGCTGAAACCCGGTTGCGGATCGGCGGCGTCCAGTTTGCGAGCGTCGCCAGTAGGGTCGCTGAAAAACAAACTGTGATGCACTACGGTGCGTGCACCGGGACGAAACTCAATCGCGCGAACCCATTTGTCTTCAGTCAGGTTCAGCGGCAAAGCGAAATTTTGGTAAATGTCCGGGCCGTCAGCGGGGATGGTGAAAGCTTCGCTCATTTTGACGATCAGATCAGGTTTGCCCAGTTGCCAGCCGTCCTGGAATTTCGGCATCGGCGGCAACTTGGCAGGATTGCCTTCCGGCATTCCGGCTGCGACCCATTGTTTGATGGTTTCGATCTGGGCGGCGGTCAACCGGCGTTCGTGTTTGAATTCGTAATCGCCCTTGTCGGCTTTCCACGGAGGCATCTGCCGCGATTCAACAACCGTAGCCAACAACTTGCCGCGCTTTTTCGCATCGGCGTAATTCATCAACGTAAACGGAGCGGCTTCGCCCGGACGATGGCAAGATGTGCAGTTATTGAAAATGATCGGCGCAACATTTTCCGAGAAATTGACGCCGCTGCCTTCCGCCGGTTTGCCGCCAGAAAACGCAACCCCCAGCGCGGCAACCAGTAACGATAACGAAACCAAAAATCTGACCTTCATGCTTGCTCCTTCAATTTCCGATCCCGCGAATCAACCAAATGGCGCGAATGCTGAAAATCCTGATTCACGTCATCCGTCTTATTCGCGGAAAGTTTTTTGTCCTTCAATTTTGCGCGGAAATGTAACAGCCAATGGTCGCAGTCCGCGTGATAACAACTTTCCTGTTTTGCAAAATCGCTTCGAGCGCGTCCCGCAATTCGCGCTCAGTCACCACGCGCCGAGGTTTGCCCAGAGCCTGATACAAATTATCAATCCGCCCGCGGTAAACGATCTCGCCACTTTTCCCGACAACGGCGACTTCCGGCGTAACCGAAGCTCCGACGGCGGCGACCAATTGATGTTTGGAATCTTGAATCACCGGCACACCCGGCAAGCTGAATTCCTGGCCGTGCTGTTCAATCTCTTTCGCCGAAACCGTCGCGTCAACGTACACCAGAAAGAACCGAATCGGCTTTGATTGGTAATCCTGCACGATGCGAGCGATTTCCGGCGCGTACCGGTTCGAGATCGGGCAATCCTGCTGAATAAAGAAAATCACTGAAGCCGTTTGAGTTTCCAGCTTGAAAGGCGATTGCGAACGCCCGGCAAGGTCTTTGATCGTCAGCGAAACGTCCGGCACAGCTTTTTGGTCAACCGCTTGCCGGTCTTGCGCGTGAATTCCAACGGCGGCAATCGTCAACAACAAACTCAGCAAAAGGTTTTTCATTTTTGTTGCTCATTAAGCGCAAACGCCATGTAAACGTCCGCTGTTTGATATGGCACACTTTCCGGCATCGGTTGGTGCTCAAAGCCCATGGATTCGTAAAGTCGTATCGCTTGCACCAGCGCCGTGTTGGAAGTCAAAACAACCGTCGTTGCTCCTTGTGCGCGCGCAAATTCAATCACGGTTTCCGACAAGCGTCGCCCGATTCCCTGGCCTTGCGCCAAAGGCGACACCGCCAGCTTCGCCAATTCAACTGTGTTTTCCGAAACTCGAATCGCAGCCGCTGTGCCAATGGCTGTTCCATCTCGCAACGCGAAAAACAACTGGCCGCCGTTGGCCAAGATCAGAGTTTCGGGATTCTGCAGGTACTCAACATCAACCGGTTCGAGCAGCGAATGCGCTTCAAGCCAGGTCATGTTCAGAGCCTCAAACGCGGCGCGAAGCTCTGGCCGATACGTGACAATTTCAATGGCGGTGTTCATCTCCTCAACTCTTCGTCAAGCATTCGTCAGACGCGCCGTGATTTCAGCAATCACGGCTTCGGCGCGAGCTTCGATTTCGGCTTTGGTTTGATCCTGAATCGGATGAGCGACGTAAACCGCGTCAAAATCGTTGCGGCCAAGTGCACTGGCTTGAGCGCGAGCGGCGGTCATAAATTCCGTCGTCGCTACTGGAACCGACGGGATGCCCAGATTTTCCAGCTTCGTGGTGTCGTGCAAACTGCACGTCGTGCAAGACCCTCAATCAGCGAGAGCTTCGATCACCGCGTCGCACCGCGCCGCCAGCAACTGGTCAATGACGGTTTCGGGCGCAGGTTTGGTGAACGTCGGTTTCATCGCCCGAACAACCGAGGTCACGCCGTAACGTTCGCGCAGCAACGACTCCAACCGGTCGAGGAAAATGCTTCCGCCCGGTTTGCTGATGTCCAGCAAGCCTATGGTTTTGCCAGCAAGCGAATCGAGCTTTGGCGCAGCCTTGCGCGTTTCGCGGACGGCTTCATTCAACGGATTAACAAGTGTGATTGGCATAAAATTTCCCCGTCTTTTCGTCCACGAAGAACACGAAGGGACACAAAGAAATAACATCACTTCTTGGTGTTTCTTCGTGTCCTTGGTGGATAAATTCAGTCTACAGGATAAGTCACAACCTGACTGCCGCGCGGGCCAGTCGCCCAACTGCCCACGACGGCGGAAAACTTTCCGGCGGTGCCTCCGGTGACAACGATGCGAATCTGTTCCGGCGCGGCGAATTTGCGATAACACGCTTCGCCGTCAATCGTTACTTGCTGGTACATCTTCGTCAGTTGCGAACCTTCGCCTTCGTCCACAAATTCTTTAACCGGCACGCCTGTGTTTTCAAACAAAAACTGCCGAGCCGATTCTTTGGTAAATCCGTCGCGCTGCAAAGTTTTGACGTGTTCCGGACACATCAGCACAAAAGCTTCAAACAGCATGCATATCCGGTAGCTCCAGACCGTAGCCAACGAGCGCGAAATCGCTTTCAAGATGGTTTTGCCGTCGCGGGCATAATGCTCGCTGACTCCGTGCGGAGCTTCGGCGGCAAACAAGGTAACGGCGCTTTGGTCGGGCTTGAAACCGTGCTGGACGTGCAGCGGCGTCCAGTCACTGACTTCTTCGTTTTCAGCAATGCAATAAGAAAACTTGCCGGGATTGCCCAGCGTGGACATATCAATTTCACCGGGCTTGGCTCCGCCCAGATTGGTAATGATGAGCTGGAACGCTCGGCCAAGCGTGCTGTTGGCACGCGCGACTTTGCTCAACACATTGCTGCCGCAGGCGAAACCGAGCTCTTTCCGCACAGGGCCGTTGACGACGATCATCGGCGCGGCAAAGTGAGTCGTCGCCTGAACTCCATGCAAATTGAATCGTTCATCGCACACCGCGCGAACCAGCGGAATCAGGACTCGCATCATTTCCGGCTGACACCCAGCCATCACCGCATTGGCGGCAATCTTTTCGACGGTGGCTTCGCCGTAATTCGGCGGCACGCGAGCAATGATTTCCTCCGGCGGCAAGTTCGTCGCGCGCAGCATTCGCTCGACGCGCTCAACCGTGGGCGGCACAACCGGCAAATTGTCGAACTTCAAACAATACTCGAACGGGTCTTCGTCGTCGTTGATTTCGATCCGCGAGGCTCGCTGCCCGCGCTGCGAATACAGATCCACCGCCGCGACTTCGGCCCCCGCAGCTTCTCCTTCCAGATGCCGCGAAGTGCAACCGGGTTTTGATTTCGGAGCGCCGTCGAATTCTTCGGCAATGACGACCGGTTCAACGCCGGTCATTTCGCACAGCCGGGCGGCAATCGCATTCAACTCGGCTTTGTCGAAAGCGATTTCGGTCAATGTCACCTTCCCTTCCCCATCCACCAAAAACAAAGTCGGCACAGCTAGCGGATCGTATTGCCGAGTCACAGCCCAATCGCCATCCAGCACGACTGGAAAAGCGACTTCCATCTGCCGGACAAACTCTTGGGTCGCGGCTTTATTGTCTTGCGACACGCCGATAATTTCGGCGGAACCGGGTTTGATGATTCCCGCCAGCTTGTTCAGGTAAGGAAAGGTCAAACGGCAAGTCGGGCAATCGGTTTCGAAGAAAACCAGCAGCGCCGGTTTCCCGCCAGAATACCGCAGCGAATTTCCATTGAGATCGGCCAGCGAAAACGCCGGAGCTTGTTCGTCTATTGGCAGCATAAGCCATCACCTGATTTGTGGTTTTTGTCGGCCACAGTTTTGAATTTATGGCAGCGGCAGTCAATCAAGGCAGGATAATTTCAAAAATTGTCACGCCGCTGAAGTTTGGCCAAAAAAATTAGATCGTGGCGGATTGGAGGATCGATTTTTCTGCAATGTTCTGCCGGCTGTCCAAAATGTCCAAACTTCAGCTGCGCGCGTGGT
>JAEUQP010000408.1 GCA_016789645.1 Acidobacteriota bacterium
TTTGTACAAAAAGATGAAGATTGGTGAACAGCTCGTCTTTTTTGCCGAATTGAAAGGCTTGTCGAACGCCGAAGCGGAACGGCGCATTGATCGCTGGCTTGAACGAATCGAAATGACCGCCTGGAAACAAAAAAAGTGGGAAGAATTGTCGAAAGGCATGCAGCAGAAAATTCAATTCGTTTCGACCATTCTGCACGAACCGGAATTGGTCATTTTGGACGAACCGTTTTCGGGGCTTGATCCGGTCAGCGCCGGGTTGTTGAAAGAAATCGTTCAGGAATTGAAACAGCAAAACCGGACGATCATTTTTTCGACTCATCTGATGGAACAGGCTGAAGAGCTGTGCGACGAAATCTGTTTGATCAATCGCGGACAAAAAATCCTGGGCGGTTCGGTGCGCGCAATCAAACACAGTTTTGGCTGGCGCTACATCGCAATTGACGGCGAAAATTTTGAATCGGCGCTGGCCTCATATCCGGCGGTCGGCCAGATCGAACGCCGCCGCGACTTCACCGAAGTCACCTTACGCGATCACGACGATCCGCAAATCCTGTTGCGGCATTTGTTGAACAATGGCGCGCAAATTACTCGCTTTGAACTTGTCGCGCCGTCGTTGAATGAAATCTTTATTGAAAGTGTGACGAAGAGAGTAGACGGTAGTCAGTAGTCGGAATTTGGCAGTCAATCGCGATGGCTTTACTTCCGATTCCCGTTCCCCGATTCCCGGAAAATGAAGCGCCCAACCAAACAGCAACTGGTTCTGGAAATTTACGACCGCGAGGCGATGGGCGAAGTGACCGCCCGGGAAATCGAAATCATCAATCAAGCTCTGGTTGCTGAATATGGCGAAGGCGGCGCGATGGAACCAGCCGAAATCGCCAGCATCCTCCATCAGGAAGAATTGCCGATTCGGTTCGATCAAATTTTCAGAATGGATTCGCCAACGGAACCGTACGAAAGTCTGATTCGCGGGTTGAATGCAGGCGGCAATTTCGAAGAAGCGGAAACGACGTTGCGGCGGATTGATGCGCTGTACAGGCAATTTGAGCAGGCGGGAGATAAAACCGGAATGCGGTTTGCGCGGCAGGCAGCTTTGCGTTTGAAACAAGAAACCGCTGCGCTTTTGCAATCGCCAAAGCTCCACGACGTTCGCCGCGCGGAACTGGGGGAGATCAATCAATGGGCGACGGTCTGGTTGCAATCACCGAATTTGTTTGCCCAATGGCTGGAATTGCGAAAAGCGTCAGCGGGATATCAAGCGTTGTTTCAGAACACAAGTTCGGGACAAAAATGAAAACCAATCAGCCAAACAAATCGGGGCCAATAACAAGGAGCGGGCCATCAACGAGCCTGGTGCCGTAGTTCGCCGAACGGCCCGCCCTGGCCCCTAGCTATTCTTTGCTAGGCAACTGCATAACAGTCGCAATTCGCCGGTTCTTCCAATCTTTCTCGCCGTAAAATCAATAAACAGAGTGATTTTAATGTTAGCGCCGAATTCAGGTAGTTTGTCTGTCCGGCGCATGTTTTCTTTCCTGACGGAGTTTCCGAACGATCAAGCCGGGCAGGTCGGCCTTTTCAAGGGAGTAAATGCGCGAAAAGCCTTCAGTCTGAATTGAAGAACGCGTCAGAGCCAGCAATTGCTGGTGCTGTTCCAAAACGTCCCATGTGACCTGGCGTCCGGACCGCGCCAGGTTATAAGCCAGACAGGTTTCCAGCGAAATGTTGAACACCATTGCCACTGCCGGAATTCGGGCGGATTGCGCCAGATGGAGCAGCGGTCGGCGATCGTGGGCTTGCAGGTTGGTGGCGTCAATCACGGTCAGCTTTTTCCGTTGCAGTCGCAGCCGGGCAATGTGGTGCAGCTATTCAAAGGCTTCGGTGTTGATGGTTTGATCGCTTTCGTCGTCGCAGATCATCGCCCGGCAACGATCGGAGGAAATGATTTCGGTTGGTTGAAAATGCCGAGCGGCAAAGGTGGATTTTCCTGCGCCAGATGATCCGATCAACAACACCAGCGAGGGGACAGGAATTTCAAGAATCGGCGAAGTCATTTGGCAGTCGCGGCATTGGAAATTTCAGGTTGTGGAAAGGGCGTCAATTCCGCTTTTTCTTCAGTTTTTTCGTTGGTCGGGTTGAAGCCCGGATAGCTGATGCGCTCGTGGTAAACATTGATCAGTGTGTTGATCAACGTTTCGCGGATGACGTTCAATTCGCGCATGGTGATGTCGCATTCGTCCAACTGGCCGTCCGCGACCACCGTATCAACGATCTTTTTGACAATGGCATTGATGTTTTCCGGCGTCTGTTCGTCCAACGAACGGACGGAGGCTTCTGCGCCATCGGCCAGCATCAAAATGACGGCTTCGCGAGTTTGCGGTTTGGGGCCGGGATAACGGAAATCGTCTACATTGACGGTTTCGCCACGCGCTTCGGCCTGAGATTTGGCTTTGTGATAGAAGTACGCCAAAACACGCGTGCCATGATGTTGCGGGATGAAGTCAATGATCTGCGAAGGCAAGTTCGCTTCGCGCGCCATGGCGATGCCTTGCGTGACATGGCTGGCAATGATGCGGGCGCTGGAAATCGGCGGGCGCGTATCGTGCGGATTGGGGCCGCCTTTTTGATTTTCGATGTACATATTCGGCGCGGACAATTTGCCGATGTCGTGATACAGACAACCGGTGCGCGCCAGCAGCGCGTTGGCGCCGATGGCTTTGGCGGCGGATTCGGCCAGCACGGCGACCATAAACGAATGGTGATTGGTTCCTGGAGTCCGAATCGCCAGTTGTTGCAACAGTGGATTGTCGGCGTTCGACAATTCCAGCAGCTTCATGTCCGTCAAAATGTCGAAGGCCGATTCGTAAACCGGAATTAAAAAGCTGGCCGTGCCAGCCGTCAAAATCGCTCCGACCAACGCGGATAACGCTGCGCCCAAAAAACGTTGCCATGTCGGCTCCGCCTCAACGATCATCAGCGCAGCCAAGCCCATCAATACATTGGCGCAGCCGACCGCAGAACTGGCGATGATGACGGCGTTGCGTGTTCTGTACAGTTGCACGCTGTAAATTGCCGTCACCGAAGCTCCCAAGGCAAAAGCCGCAAACGGCATGCCACCGGGAGCGGAATAGCCAACCAGAATTGTGCCCATCAATGCGGCAACCAGCGCCAATTGGCTGCCAACCAGCAGGGACAGCACCAGCGCGCAGGCCGCAAACGGAATCGCAAACCCAAATTCCAGGGAAGTGCCAAACTGCATGGCTTCGGGGCGTGCGCCCAACACGGAAGCGCCGAACATGCCCACGCGAACCAGAAGCGTTTGAATCATCAGCGCCGAACTCGCCACCCAAAAGCCTGTGCGAGGTCCCAACCGCGAGGATTTGCTCTGGATGGCGGATTTATACAACGCAAAAAACATCAGGCCAACCAGCCCCAGCAATCCCAGTAAGCGTTTCGGATTTCTGTGCGCGAGTTGATAATTGCGGATGGTTTCGATCAGCGGGAGTTTATCAGCGGTGATTTTCTCACCAGCAAGCAACAACAAGGGACTGCGACTAATTTCCGCCAGTTCCGGGGCGCGCCGAGCTTCGAGCCGCGCGGCCAGGTCCGCCGGGACGATGATGGCGGAAACCACGGTCTGGCCAACCTGATATTCAGGCACTACGCTCAATGGAAAATGCGAAGCGAAGAAAGCCGTCAATGCCGCAAAGGTAAAGGTCGCAATGGCAAAGCGGTATTTCTGGGGAATACGACGATATTGAGTGGAAATCCATTGTGCCGCTGAGCGCGGAAAACGTTGCAGGCGTATCAACCAAACAAGTTGACTCTTCTTTTTCATTGTCTTTTCGGCGCCGCGTTGGGAGTCAGGGAAGAGGCGCATCTACGAAGGCGCGGATTATAGCACCGGCCTGCGAGACTTGCGCAAGACCGAATCGGAGGATTCTTTTCACCACCCACCGCCACTCGCCGCCACCGCCAGAAACTTCTTCAGAAGTTCAGCTTGTCATCGTCTGGGCTTTTGTTTAGACTGCGCCTCGTCATCAATCCCCAAATTTTTTCGATTCTGAAGGCATTTGAAAATTGTTTTCGAACGCCTGCCGTTCCGGGTGCTCAACCCTTCATTCCAATTGTTACTTTTCAAGGAGGATTCTGTAATGGCCAGTTTTGAAGAACTACAAGCAAAGTACAAAGCGGTTTTGGACAAAGGCCACGATGTCGGTCTGTCTGTTCAAAACGTCAACATGGAAGGCGACAAGCTTTTGATCCGCGGCACCGTTCCGGCTGAACACGGAAAGAACGTTCTGTGGGATGTCATCAAAGGCATTGATGCTGGTGTTTCGGACGCCATCATTGACATCAACGTTCAGTCGGGATCAACGTACACGGTTGTGTCCGGCGATACGCTGTCAAAAATCGCCAAACGCTTTTATGGCGACGCGAATCATTATCACGCCATCGCCCAAGCCAGCGGCATTTCCAATCCCGATCACATCGAAGTCGGACAAGTCATCACCCTGCCTTAATGGGCGGTGAATCAGGTTGGCCAAAACACAAAGCGCGCTGAGTTCGATTGCAAGAACTGAGCGCGCTTTATGTTTTTACCGTCGTTTGGCGGTTTCCGAATTTACGGCATGGAGATGTTCAAATCCTTGCCGAAGTTAAATTGAATCCGTTTGCGAGTTCGCATGGCCTTGGAGGCGGTTTGCGAAAGCGCCGTCACCAGCATCGGCATGGCAATCGTTGCGTCGCAGCGCACCGTCACGGCTCGATTGTTTTTCGACATCTTGCCGAAAGATTGCGCCTGGTCGAAATCCGCACCGGAATAACCGCCGTAATCCGGCGTGTCCGTCACCACCTGGACGGCGAATTTATGGCCGCGCGACGTGTTATGGAGCATGGCCGCCGCCGTTTCGCTTTGCTGGATGAAAGTTTTCGGCGTTCCGCCGCCAAACAGCACCACGCCGGTCGAACGCGACTTGGAAACGATCTGCGCCATTTCCACCACATCCTGAATTACGTCGAACTGGAACTGGTTCTTCTTTTCAATGCGGCTCAACCCGATGGCAACGCCAAAGGCGCTGTCGGTAATCGCCGGGCAGAAAATCGGCACACGTGACTTGAAGGCCGAAGTCAGAATGCCATCTTCGGTCGCGATTTCGCTCAGCTCGCGTCCCAGCAGGTGCAGGAATTCCCGCGTCGAATACGGATGCGTATTGTCCAGTTCTTTGGCAAAGCCGCCGATCCATTCATACGCTTCGCGGAATTCTTCTTCCGAAGCAAAGGTGTCATAGATGCGATCAACGCGCTCTTCCATCAATTCGGAATCGCTGGCTTTCGGATCGCCGAGGTAGTGATGACGACCGAGCGTTTCATGCAGATCGTGAAAGATGTTCGCGCCCGTGGCGACCAGCACGTCAATGCAACGATTTTTGATCAGGTACGCGACCAGCCGACGCATTCCTGCCGGAACCATCGCGCCGCTCAGCCCCATAAAGACGACCGCGTTTTCCTGCAGCATCTGCAGCCAGACCTGATGTGCCAAGGCCAGATTCCGCCCTTGAAAAGAAATCTTTTCCATCTTGTCCAGCAAACCGGGAACGCTGCGATCACGATCTACCTGCAACGGATCGGTTGGCTTGGTCAGATACTTCGCGCCTTTGATTCTTCGGATCATTGTTTTTTCCAGTGTGGCTGACCTTCTTGATGTTTCCAGTTGTCAGTTTCCAGCT
>JAEUQP010000461.1 GCA_016789645.1 Acidobacteriota bacterium
TGGGCATGAAAGACACCGCGTTTGATGTGCCCGCTGACAAACTCGACCGGTTCACCGTCAACTATCAATGGGGGCTGTCGCCGTTTGCCATGGGTGAAGTGACCGGTAAGCGGGTTGTGGCCGATCATCCGAGCAAGAGCCGTTATGCGAGTCCGGCGAAGTTTTATTCAGGTGGCGGCGGATTGGTTTCAACGGCGCAGGATTACTTGCGGTTTTGCCAGATGATGCTCAATGGCGGCACGCTCGACGGCGTTCGCTTGCTCAGTCCGAAAACCGTGCAACTGATGACGATGGATCATACGGCGCATGCACAAAAGCCTGCCGGAGGGTTGGTTGGCAGAGGCTCTGGATTCGGTCTTGGGTTTCAGGTTGTCACTGACCTGGCCGACCAGCAGCGCCTCGGTTCAGTGGGCACGTATGATTGGGCGGGAGCGGCTTCGACCAGCTTTTTCATTGACCCGAAAGAACAACTCATTGCCATCATGATGACGCAAAAATTCCCGGCGGATTTTCGACTGATGACTGAATTTCGCACTGCGGTATATCAGGCAATCATCGAACCAACCGAACATTGAACAGAATCAAAAGGAGGCTCCGTTTATGCAACGCAGAGAGTTCATTCGCCAGGGCGCAGGATTTGCGCTGGCTCCGGCGGTCTTGCGTCGGAATTACAAATTCGCCGAAGAGTTCGCGCAAAAGAAACATCGCGTCGGATTGATCGGCACGGGATGGTACGGCAAAAGCGATCTGTTTCGGTTGTTGCAGGTCGCTCCGGTCGAAGTCGTTTCGTTGTGCGACGTGGACAAAAAGATGCTGGCCGATTGCGCCGCACAAGTCGCCGAGCGGCAGGAATCGAAAAAGACTCCGCGCACGTATGGCGATTATCGCCAGATGCTGAAAGAGAAAGATTTGGACATCGTGCTGATTGACACGCCCGACCACTGGCACGCGCTGCCGATGATTGCCGCTTGCGAAGCCGGAGCCGATATTTACGTCCAAAAACCCATCAGCGTGGATGTCGTTGAAGGGCAGGCGATGGTTGCCGCCGCGCGCAAACACAATCGCGTGGTGCAGGTTGGCACGCAGCGCCGTTCGACTCCGCATTTGATTGAGGCCATCGAAAAGGTCATCAAACCGGGCAAGCTTGGCAAAATCGGACTGGTCGAAATTTACTGCTACTACCACATGCGCACGCGCGAAAATCCGCCCGACACGGCTCCTCCGGAAGGTTTGGATTACGAAATGTGGACGGGACCGGCTCCGCTGCGTCCGTATAACAAACTGGTGCATCCGCGCAGTTGGCGAGCTTTCATGGAATACGGCAACGGCATCATGGGCGATATGTGCATTCACATGCTGGACATGGTTCGCTGGATGTTGGGCTTGGGCTGGCCGAAGGAAATTTCGTCCAATGGCGGCATTTTGATAGACACGCGCAGCAAGGCGAACATTTCCGATACGCAAACCGCGACCTTCAACTTCCCGGAATTTCCGGTCATCTGGCAGCATCGGACTTATGGTCATCCGCCCGATCCCAAGTATCCGTGGGGCGCGACCATTTACGGCGAAAAAGGCACGCTCAAAGCCAGCGTCATGAGTTACGACTACATTCCGATGGACAAGAACGAGCAGCCGGTTCATCAGGATGTGAAATACGAGTTGGAAGAATATCCGATCGACAAGGTTGAAAAGGATTTGGAAAAACACGTGGCTCCGGCCATTCGCGGCCACATGAAAGATTTGCTGCGCTGCATCGAAACGCGCGACAAACCCGTCGCCGACATCGAGCAAGGCCACATTTCTACTGCAAGCTGCATTCTGGCTAATATCTCCATGAAGCTGGGGCGCTCGCTGAAATGGGATTCGACCAAACAACAAGTCGTCGGCGACAGTGAAGCCAACAAATTGTTGCAACGCGAATATCGCAAACCCTGGGTTCATCCCAAAGCGGCATAAACGAACAGGCAAGACGGCTCGGCGGGTGAGAGCGAAAATTGTTCGCCGAGCCAAAATCAGAGCAGAAACCTTTTGAAACAGGATTGGCAGGATTTTTCAGGAGGAACAGGATTCAACACCTGCCAAACGCTTTGTTGGAATTGATGATCCTGTAAATCCTGCGGCAAATCTGGTTCATCCTGTCAAAAAAGAATATCTCAATGCTGTTTTTTCTGATTTAGTTCGACGAGTTGGGCGCGAAAATTTCGTACCCGGTTCTCAACTTCCTGCGTCAATACGAATGAGCTGAAAAGAGGTTTTCAGCGTCCCGCCGAATCCGAAAGATAAGTTCATAAAGAGGTACGATCCCATGAAGAGATTCATGAACTATTGGCAAAACCAGAATGCCGCAGACTCCAAGCGGCGAGCGAAGCTGGCGTTGGTGTTGCTGTCGTTCGTTTTTGTTGCAAGTCTGACGCTTGGCAATGTGCGGCCTTTTGGCATTGCCGGAAACGCCCAGGAAGCCACCAAGGCGGCCTCAAACGCGCAAGCGACATTCAAGGAATACTGTTTGATGTGCCACACCGGCACGGCAGCCAAAGCGGGAATGAATCTGCAACATCTGCTGGCGCAACCGTCCGTCGCCGAAACCTTTCAACAATGGGAAAAAGTGGCGGCGGCGTTGGAAGACAAAACCATGCCGCCCAAAGCCATGCCGCAACCGAGCGACGCCGAACGCACGGCAACCATCGCCTGGATTCGTGGCGAACTTCGCAATTACGCCGAAAAACATGATGGCGATCCGGGACGCGTCACTGTGCGCCGATTGACCAGCGGCGAATACGCTTACACGATCAAAGACCTGACCGGGTTGGATGTGAATCTGGGCATTGATTCATCTAGCGATGCCGTCGGCGGCGAAGGCTTCACGAATTTCGGCGACGTGCAGTTTATGCAGGACGCCAATCTGGAACGGTATCTGGCTGCCGCCAAAATCGTCGCCAACCATGCCGTCATCGGCGCTGGCCCGTTGGAATTTTTCTCGCACCCCGGCAAAAGCGGCTTTGAACTTGCTGCCGTCACGCGCATTCGGAACATTTACGAAACGTACGGCTTCCGCACCGTTTCCGGCGAAGGCGGCAGACCGTTCGGCTTGGACAAATACGGCAAGGCGTTTTATGTCGCGTGGCGATACAAACATCGCGCGGCGCTCGGCGAAGCGAATGCAACGTTGAAAACATTGGCCGCGCGCGAAGGCATCACGGCGCGATTCGCCGAGCACATCTGGCAGGTCGTCAACAAACCTTCGTTGGGGTACCCGTCCTCGGAAATCGTGGCTCGCTGGCGCAAGTTGCCCGCTCCATCCGCCGATGCCAAAGCCAACGACGCTCAAGCACGGGCAGGATGCGAAGAGATTCAGAAGTTCTCTGTCACGTGGCCGAGTTGGTTGTTCGCGCGCGGCGATGTGGCCGCAGGCGGCGCAGGCGATGAAAGCCCGTTGGAATTCAGCGACCGCACGTTGAACGTCAACCCGACGCATCGCTTTGCGTATGTGCGCGGCGGCGGTCGTGGGGCGACCCAAGCCGGTCCGGCCAAAATTTACCTGAACGTGGCCAACGTCAATCCGGCAATGGGCGATAAACCCGTCGTCATCTGGAAAAACCTGACCGTAGGATTTCGTCCGGTGGTGCAACGCCAAACTGTTGCCGCCGGAGAATCCGCTGTGGTGTTGGCCGCCGATGCCGAAGCCGCTGCCAATTTGCGGCGAGGAATCGTTCCGCCCGGCGAACGTAAAAAGCTGAAAGACATCGTCAGCGCAGAAACAGCGCAGCGGTTGAATTTCGGCCATAGTCCCGACGGCAAACAAATTGGCGCGGACGATTTCGCTTCGGCGGGATCGGTGATGTTTGAAGTTCCCATGCCCGAAGGCGCGCCAATGCTGTTGAATTTGCAGATAGATGTGGAACTCGGCAACAACCGCGATCAGGTGGTTCGCATTGTGGTTTCCGACCGCGCCGACGGAGCGACGCGCGGCCAACCGACTCGCGCGCTGATTGGCGATATGAACAGCATCGGGTACAAAGCCTTTCGCGCCGGAGTCGAAGAATACGTTTCGCTGCTGCCGCCGAATTCCCACGGCGAACCTACGCCGGCGGACAAAGACCCGATTCCTGATCCGTTCGACAACACCTACAACGTGCCCGAACACGACGAATTTGTCGTCAAGGTGAAGTACATCCGCGATGATAAATTTTTTGTCGAAAACCTGATTGATGCCGCGACTCGCAAACGACTCGATCAAGCCTGGAATGATCTCTACGCTTCGTTTGAATACCACAACAACTATTTGCGGAT
>JAEUQP010000488.1 GCA_016789645.1 Acidobacteriota bacterium
TCGCCGTTTCATCGGCTGGCGATGCTGGCGCTGGCAACCGCCGACCAGCCGCAAATGTTTGTTTCCAGCATCGAACTGGAAGCTCCGCAGCGGCCTTACACGATTGAAACGCTTGGCCGTTTGCAAATCGAGCTTGGTGACGCGCAGTTGTTCTTTGTTATGGGAGCCGATTCGTTTCGCGACGTGACGATGTGGCGAGAACACGAACGCCTGTTGACAGAATTTGACGTGATTGTCGCCACGCGTCCGGGTTATGAGAACCACGAAAACGACCGAAACATAACCGCACATCTGGCTCCGAAGTTACAAGCCGGGTGTGTGGATTTGCGAGGCGGCCAGATTCCGTTGGCAGAACATTTTGCCAAACCGCACGTTTATCTGACCGATTATGTGGCGATGGATGTTTCGGCAACTGCCATTCGCGATGCTGTCGAACGTGGCCAGCCGATAGAACATCTGGTTTCACCTGCCGTCGCGGCATACATCAAAAAATATCAGCTTTATAGAAAGTCGTAATGACAACAGTTGTAGAAGAAAAAATTGAACAGCAACCAGCAACGATGTCGCCTGAGGACCAAGCGATCCTGGAACACGTCAAACTGGCCGCCCATTGTGCTGAAGAGAAAAAGGCGCTCGACGTGCTGGTGCTTCGGCTGTCCGCGTTGACCGAATTCACGGATTACTTCGTGATTTGCTCTGGCAATTCAACCCGGCAGACGCAAGCCATCGCCGACGAAATCACCGATCAGTTGAAGAAGCTCAAGGTGCGCCCGCTGCACACCGAAGGCTACAACAACGGCGAATGGATTCTGATTGATTACGGCATCTTCGTCGTTCACATCTTCACCGAACAGTCGCGCCAGTTTTATGACCTGGAACGGCTGTGGCGCGACGCTGAGCGAGTAAACATTTAACTCACAGCTCGCAGTTCGCCGAAACATCCGTGAACTGTGAACCGTGAACTGTGAACTGCTGTGAAGCTCCATTTCGTCTGGATCGGCAAAACCAAAGATCGGCATTGTGCCGCGTTGATTGCCGAGTATCTGGATCGCCTCAAACGATTCGCTTCGCACGAAGTCAGCGAATTGAAAGAGCAGGGGAGCGGCGACGAAAAACGAATCATCGCCGCCGAAAGCACCAAGCTGCTGGATGCGATTGAAAAAGATGATTTCGTCGTCGTGCTGGACGAACGCGGTCGCACGATGAGTTCGCCGGAACTGGCCGAATTTCTCGACAAGCGCCAACAAGCCGGAACCAAACGGCTGGCGTTTGTCATCGGAGGCTTTGCCGGAGTTAGCGAGGAGCTTCGCCAACGCGCCAATCTGCAATTTTCGTTGTCCCAACTGACCCTAACTCACGAGCTGGCGAGAGTGATTTTGACCGAACAAATTTATCGCGCTTTTACAATTCTGGCTGGCTTGCCTTATCACAAATTCTGAAGTTTAATCGCCGACTTCAAAACCGCTGATTTTTGAATTTGGAGAAGAGTGGATGGACAAAAAGAAACTAAAAACCTATCAAGAACGCCTGATTACCGAGCGCGACGCGCTGCTCGGCGTCGTTGGACGCACTGAAGATTACGGCCGCGAAGCCGATATCGAAGCGACGCAAGACCCTGCCGACAAAGCGTCGAATTCGTACACCAAAGAACTGCTGTTCAGCCAGTCTACCAATGACCGGCTGATTCTGACGCAGATAGACGAAGCGCTGGAACGCATCGAAGACGAAGAATACGGCGTCTGCACCAACTGCGGAAACGAGATTGGCGCCAAACGCCTGGAAGCTCTGCCGTGGGTTCGGTATTGCATCAACTGCCAGGAACTCGCCGAAAAAGGCCAGCTCGACGAAGAAGAGTAAGCCTCAAACCAAACTTTCAAACTCAAAAGCCCCGAACGATCACGCGACCGTTCG
>JAEUQP010000558.1 GCA_016789645.1 Acidobacteriota bacterium
GCTGCGCCCCGAAGGGATTACCTGTTCGAAACGAGGCACTGTGCGCGGAAAATTGTTCGACAGAATGGAACGAATCAGGCACGTGCTGGCGTTGAAGCTGAAGCTGGCAGCATTTTCCGCATCGTCGTAAAGAATGCCGAAAATATTGCCCAAGGGCTTTAGCCCCGTCATCCAGTTGCCGTCAATTCGTGCCAGCATCAACATGGTGTCGTTGCCGTCGGCTCGGCTGGCAATGTTGCTGACGCCCAGCACCAGTGGCAATTTGTTGAACCCTTGCGGCGTGCCATCAAAGGGAATTTCGGCGAACGGTTTGTTGGGATCACAGCCCGGTAACGGGCTGCCAAATTGCGACGCGCAACTTTCGGAAGCCAGTTCGGCTTCGCGCGTCGGCGAATTCGTCATTTTGATTCGTGCGCTGCCAATCAAGTAATTGAAACTGATCGGACAACCTGTGTTGTTACCGCCTGCCATGCCGGGCGGGCCATCCACAGCCATCGCCATCATGTAACCGACGACGCCGGGATCCATATCCGACATCAAAAATCGGGTGGTCTGATTGGGAGTCAGGCAAATAAATGCGTCTGCCACAGAGCAGGTGGAACCATCTACGAAAAACAAGTGCACCACAACACCCAACTGCGGATGCGTGTTGGTGAAGCTGACGGCAGTATTGTTCCCAGGATCGCCGCCCGGACCGCCGGTTGCGCCCGACGCAAAAAGACCTCCGAAGAGAATCGAACCGGGTTTGTTGTCACTCGGCGGTTGGCTGGAAGGAATGCAATTTCCGGGGCCAAGATTTCCAATCAACACCGTCGAAGTGCTGATTTGCGAATTGTTGGCGGCAACAGGATCAGCCAGACAATTGCCATTCATTGCCGTGGCTGTATTGATCGCTGTTGTGGGTTGGCAAATTTGTGGAATATGAACCCGGATCGTGATTCGTGCGCTGGCTCCAGCAGCAAGCGTTCCCAAATTACAGGTAACAAAATTCGTTCCGACTCCCGTGCAGCTTCCAACCGAAGTGTTAATCGCTTCTGTGGTAAAAGCCGCTGGTAACGAATCGTTCAGAATGGTTTTTACGCTGTCGGAAAGCCCAAGATTGGTAACGATTACCGTGTAACCATCGCTGATGTCGGGAGTAACGGATGCTGGCGCAATGACGTTTACAGACAAATCGGATTGAGATTGGGATACCAGGCTTGTCGTTGAAACATTGTCGCCTGGAGTCGGATCCGGGTTGACTGAATGTTGCACCGACGCCGTGTTGGAGATCGTCGAATCGCAGGGCAGGTTCGAGTTCAAACGAACTGTCAGCGCAAAATTGACAACGGAGTTGGCGGCCAATGTTTGAACCGAGCAAGTGATCGTTCCTGTCCCATTGACCGCAGGTGTCGTGCACATCCATCCAGCAGGAGATGTCAGGGATTGAAAAGTTGTGTTGGCCGGAATGCTTTCATCCAAGACCACGTTGGTGGCCACAAATGAGCCACTGTTGATCACTGCGATGTTGAATGTCGCATTGGCTCCAGCGATGGCCGTTGGCGAAGTGGTGTTTGAAACCGACAAATCTACTCTGGGAGTTTGAGCGCTTACCGGCATGAATCTGTCGCCCAGAAAACCTGGTTGAGCCAAAACCAGCAAACAGAGCATCGCGAATAAAAAATAGTGCAGGGAACGTCGAAGACAATGACAGGCAAATTTTGAGCTACCCATGGTCAGTAATTTCCTTTGTGGATGAAGCTACGAAAAAGGGAGATAAAGCGGAACAAAAAGGGAGCGGGATTCAATTCGTGAGGCAGACGTCTGTGAAAGCAATGAATCCTCGCTGATGCCGCGCGGATTTTAGTGGAGTTTGCCAGGGTGGTCAAAAAAATATAGCGCAGGTTTTTCAACCTGCGCTTGGATTTCTGCAGAAAATCTTTCTTCGGCCAATCTGGATTCCCGGACGAGATTGCAAAACCTCTTCAGGAATTATCGAAAGGTCAGGCCGAATCGGAAGCCAAGAAAGTGCGTGCCCGCAGCTTCGGCGACAATGTGGTCGCGAACTTCAAACCGCAATCCCACACGCTCCTTGAACCAGTAATTCACTCCGCCGCCGAAATGTCCTCCATTGGCCACGCCGTCGCGGAAAAACATCGTGTAACCGCCATTAACGAACGGAACGACTTTGCCGGACTTGCTGGCGTTCAGGAAGTGGTAATTCGCGCCTGCTGAAAATACGCCGAAGCCTGAGCTGAAAGATTCCATTGGAGCCAGACCGCCGATTTCTCCGCCAACACCAAAGCCGCCTTTGATGAGTCCTTCTCCGCCAACACCAAAATGCAGCGTGCCGGTTCCGTAATCGCCATCGGTCACGACTCCCGGTGCGGCGAACACATAACCATAACCACGACGGGTGGAACCGGAGCCAGACGATTGACTCGAATTACTTTGTTGAGCAAATGTCACAGCGGACATCGCCACCAGCAGAAACAGGACATAAACCAGGTTTTTCATAATTACCTCCCTAAAGTTGTTGATTTTCACTTCTCGACTTTAGGGGAGAGCAACCTAGATGCCAGACAGAAAAGCCCTCAAAAGGAGGAAAAGCATTACTTTTTTGGCGTATGGCTATTTATCTGAGCCAGTTTTTTCGCTCAATTGTCAGGTTTTTCCGGCAGTGTTTTAGGTATGCGCGAGCCGGACTGGAAATACCAGAACTCCGTCTTTGCCGCCTTTTAGATTGGTTTGGTGATCGTCTTTTTCTGCCACGGGTTTGTTGGCCGGATAGTTTTTGTTGATGAATTGTTGAATGGCAGCCACTTCGCTGGCGTTTTGGATTTCTCCGCCATACTGAGGCGTGAGCCATTTTTTCGCGGCTTCCAGTTCCGGGATGGTTTTTTCCGACCAAACGAGCCAGAAGATCTCTGTGCCTTGTTCGCTGTCCACTGTAAACCAGCCATCGGAACGATCAGACGGGATTATCAGCGATTTGATGGAAGTCAGCGATGGTGCATTGTCAGGAGTTTGTGCAGGATCAGGAAATAAGAAATTGTACGCGGGCAAACCGTTTTTGGGTTGTGGCCCTTCGTTGACGATGTACAAAAAACCTTCCTGCTGGCTGCTGAGAATCATTTTTAGCTGATCGCCCGGCGTAAACACGATTTCCCCTGGGAAAGAAATTGGCTCTTTGCTGGGATTCTTTGCCGGGTTTGTGCGAACGAGCAAAGAATAACTGAGCTGGCGCGAAGGAGTTGGTTGAGGAGTAACAGTCGTCGTTGGCGAACTTTTCCAAACCCAAACGGCTGCAATCAGCGCGACAACAGCGACAGCCAAGCCAATCCACAATTTACTATTGGTGGTTTGCGGCTGAGCCGCCGTATTGCGCTCGACCTGAGTTCGTGCGCTGTGCGTGGCCATGGTTCCGTAAGCGGGGCTTTCCGAAGTCGCGTTAGAGGGAGGAGTGGTATCCGTGACCTTTGCTGATTGAGTGTCGGTGATGGCTTCGCCGGTCAAGGCGCGGAACAAATCTTCTCCCAGGTCTTTGGCGCGTTGGTAACGGTCGGCGGGATCGAAGGCCATTGCTTTCAGCAAAATGGATTCCACCGTCGGCGAAATCTCCTGGCGCAGCGAACGTGGCGTCGCCTGGACTCCGCGTTTCTGCAATTCGTAAAGCTGCACCAGCGTTTCCGCGTAAAAGGGCAGACGACCGGTCAACATTTCATACGTCATTGCGCCCAAGGCCCAAATATCGCTGGAAGCGTCCGGTTGGCCGCGCAATTGTTCTGGCGCCATGTAGGGCAGCGCTCCGGCGACTTTGGTTTTTTCGGCATTGGTGGCGACTTGCGAGTCTTTGACCGAAGCAATGCCAAAATCAATCAGCTTGATGAGTTCTTCATCGCCGTTGACCTGCTGAACCATGATGTTTTCCGGTTTCAGGTCGCGGTGAACAATTCCTTTGTCGTGAGCGGCGCTAAGCGCCTGACCAATTTGCCGAACAATGCGCGCCACCTGAGCAAATGGCATCTGGCCAGTGACCAGTTTTCTGAGCGGGCCGCCTTCGACGTATTGCATGACGAAAAACTCTTTGCCGTCGGGCATCGTTCCGGCATCCAGCACGCCCACGATTCCCGGGTGATCCAACCGCACCAGAGCTTCGATTTCCTGCTCGAACTTTTTCTTGAACCACGGGTTGTGCAATGAGTTGCTGGAATCTTCCAGTAAAACTTTGACGACCACACGGCGGTTCATCAATCGCGTGTCGCGCGCCAGATACACTACGCCAATGCCGCCGCGTCCTAATTCGCCTTCAATCAAATAGCGGTCTTTCAACAGCACGCCGTCATAACCCGTTTGCTTGAGCTGTGGGGGCGGAGGCATTGGAGACGTGCCAAACGGTGTGACGACCTGGGTTTCCCGACCACCCATGTTTTTCGTTTCCATTAGTGTTCCTCGCTACGCTGTACGTGATGAATTTTCGAACGGACAAGATATTAGCACCGTGCGCGCACCCCGACTAGGCGGCGAGCTTGCTGATTCGGAACGACACGATTAGCATACGCCCGCAGTTGACTCACATCGAAATTCAA
>JAEUQP010000582.1 GCA_016789645.1 Acidobacteriota bacterium
AACGTGCCGGAAAAAGGGCTGGATGGAAATCGGGGCAATGCGGCTCCGTACATGGTGTTGCCGACCGACGACCAGAAAGCGCGGCAGGAATCGCTGGCCAGAGCCATTCGCGATTTGGAAGACGAGCTTTCCGACAAGAATATCTCTCCGTTGCAGGAAGCGTGGGAAAAACCCTTGCTGGGCAAACCTGCCATTGCGCCCACGAAAAACATCATCGCGCATTACGAACTCGACGGCAGCTTGTCGGATTCTTCAGGTCGGTATCAGCAGGGAAGAACCTTGAACGGCGATCCCAGCTTTGGGCCGGGAATGGTCAGCCGCGCCGTGTCGCTCGATGGGCAAACGCAATTGAGTTTCGGCAAGGTGGGAAATTTCGACGCGCGGCAACCGTTCAGCTTCGCCGTCTGGCTGCGTCCGGGCTTGGGCAAAGTCGGCAATTACGCGTTTCAGAAAATCGCGGATGAACAATCGCGTCGCGGCTTCGAACTGTTGTTTGAGCAAACGCACCTGATTGACATTCAACGTTGGGGAGCGCCGCTGACGATTCGGTTGACGGCGAACTGGCCGAATGACGCGATTCAGGTTCGCACCAAAGAATCGTTCAACAACAACGAATGGAAACATCTGGCCATCACCTACGACGGGGCAGGAAAAGCCGCCGGGTTGAAAGTCTTTTTGAATGGAAAACCGGTTGCCGTCGAAGTTGCAAAAGACACTTTGATGAGTTCGACGCAAACCGACGCAGAGTTGATAATCGGCAGCAAAGCCACCGGGCGTGCTTACAGCGGCGGCATTGATGATTTGCGGTTGTACGATTGCGCGCTGACCGAAGAACAAATTGACCAGTTGGGATTGCGCCATCCGATTCAAACCACGCTTTCCGGCATCAGCGGCAAACGCAGCAAGGAAGAAAGCGATCGGTTGCGCGAATACTATTTGACGCAGATTGCGCCGGATGCCCTGAAGCAGAAATACGCCGAGCTGAAAGACCTGAAAAAGCAAAAAGCCGACGTGGACAAATCTATCCTGAACGTGATGGTGATGATGGAGCTTGGCAAACCGCGCGACACGTTTGTGCTGGCGCGCGGTGATTACCGCAACAAAGGCGAAAAAGTCACTCCCAACGTGCCCGCCGTGTTGCCGCCCTTGTCTGACAACGACAAACCCAATCGGTTGACCCTGGCCAAATGGCTGACGGACGCAAACCATCCGTTGACGGCTCGCGTAGCGGTCAATCGGTACTGGCAGATGTTGTTCGGTTACGGCATCGTCAAAACCGTTGAAGATTTTGGCGTGCAAGGCGAACGCCCGCTTCATCCAGAATTGCTGGATTGGCTGGCAACTGAATTTGTCGGCAGCGGCTGGGATGTAAAAGCGATTCTCCGCCAAATCGTCACTTCAGCAACGTATCGCCAAGCATCAAAAGCGACTCCGCAGTTGATCGAAAAAGACCCGGAAAATCGGTTGTTCGCGCGTGGGCCGCGGCATCGGTTGCAAGCTGAACTTGTCCGCGACAACGCGCTGGCCATCAGTGGATTGCTGGATGACCGCATCGGCGGCAAAAGCGTTAAACCGTATCACCCAGCCGGGTTGTGGGAAGAAATGGCTTTTGGCGACGGCTTCACCGAACAGGAATATGTGCAGAGCAAAGGCAAAGACCTGTATCGCCGTTCGATGTACACGTTCTGGAAACGCACCGTGCCCCCCGCGCAATTGGCTGCCTTTGACGCGCCTGACCGTGAAAAATGCGTCGCTCGACGCGCCACGACCAACACGCCGTTGCAAGCGTTGGTGCTGATGAACGATCCGACTTACATCGAATCTTCGCGCAAACTGGCTGAGCGTGCCTTGTCAGAAGGCGGCAAGGACGTGAATGCAAAACTTGCTTTTGCGTTTCGCCGGGCGACAGCTCGTAAACCGACGCTTGCCGAAACCAAAGTGCTGCGCGAATTGTTGACGCAGCAGCTCACGCGATACCGCAGCGACCAAAAAGCCGCCGCCGACATTTTGAACATCGGCGAATCAACGGCGGACGCAAAACTCGATAAAGCGGAACTGGCCGCGTGGACAATGGTGATGAGCGCAATTCTGAATCTGGACGAAACGATCACAAAAGAATAACAAGCAGAAAACCAATGACTGCAGCAACTCAACAACCTGTCCATCACTGCCACGGATTGCAGCATCTGGTGGGAAACACTCCGCTGATGGGAATCAGCTACCGGTTTCGCGGACGCCAACGCGTGATTTATGCCAAAGCCGAGCATTTCAACATGACCGGCAGCATCAAAGACCGTATGGCGTTGTACATCTTGAATCGCGCTTATCGTGAAGGCCGCATCAAACCCGGCGATACGATTGCGGAAGCCACCAGCGGCAATACGGGCATTTCGTTTTCAGCGATTGGCCGGGCGATGGGGCATCCGGTGACGATTTTTATGCCCGATTGGATGAGCCGCGAACGCGTGGAAATCATTCGTTGTCTGGGCGCTTCGATCATCCCTGTGGCGCGCGAACAAGGCGGTTTTGTCGGCAGCATTCACCTGACGGAAGAAATGGCTCGCACGCAACCCAGCGTGTTTTTGCCGCGCCAGTTTTCCAACGAAGCCAATGTCGAAGCTCATGCAACCACCACCGCTCCCGAAATCTGGGAGCAGTTGCAGTCGCGCGGGTTGAAGCCGGACGCTTTTGTCGCCGGAGTTGGAACCGGCGGAACCGTCATGGGGGTTGGGCGATACCTGAAAGAAAAAAATCCCGCGGTGCACATTCATCCATTGCAACCTGCGGAATCGCCCACGCTGTCCACCGGCCACAAAGTCGGCCATCATCGCATTCAGGGAATTTCGGATGAATTCGTTCCCGCCATTGTTCACCTGAACGATCTGGATGAAGTCGTCAGCGTACACGACGGGGACGCAATTTTGATGGCGCAAAAACTGGCGGCGCAACTTGGGCTGGCAGTTGGCATTTCGTCCGGCGCGAACTTTGCCGGAGCCGTGATGCTTCAGGATCAATTGGGCGATGACGCGGTTGTGGCGACGGTTTTCCCGGACAGCAACAAAAAATACCTGAGCACCGATTTGCTCAGAGAAGAGCGTCCCAGAGCCGATTATCTTTCGCCCGAAATTGAGTTCTGCGGGCTGGATGTCATTAAACGTTGTTGGGAGTAACGATCAGAGTTCTTTTGCTAAAGTGTTTAATGGAAAGGTGATTTGTGCAGGCAAAGGAGTGGAACAGGTTTGAATTGGATAACGAAGAGAAAAAGAACGGCAACGTTCAACACCTTCGCGATCATTCCATTGAACCAGCAGAAGCCGAACAATGTTTCTTCCACGATTATTCACATCAGAAAGACGAAAGGCGCTTTGATGACGTATACATTCTCGATGGCATGACAGATCGTGGCAGGCGGCTGAGACTGGTTTTTCAAGATAAAGGGAACGGGGTTGCACGTATCTTTACTGGCTGGGATTTGAAACCAACGACGAAAAGAAAGAAGAGGAAACGATGAAAAAGAAGTTTGGCAGATTATCCAAAGCAGAACAGGAAGCAGTTGAATCGGAATACCATTTGATGAAGCCTGAAGAATTCGACGAGGTCATGGCGGAGGCGGAATTTCACACGCCAAGCTCGGTTCGATTGCCTCTTGAAATGGTTGAATCATTGAAAATTGTTGCCAAATCTAAAGGCGAGCCTGAGTATCAAACCCTGGTCAAAAGATGGATCGAAGAACGCTTGCAACAGGAATCTCACCCGGATGCAGCTTGAAACGAAAAGGAAACAATCGAAATGAACCTGAAACAGGAATTTGAACAACATCTGACGCGTCGCCAATTGTTCGGGCTGGGCGCGAAAGGCATTGGCATCGCTGCGCTGGCTTCGTTGTTGCGGCAAGATGGTTTGTCGGCGGTCGGCGAAGAGCGCGATCCGAAAACCGGCGGCCTGGCTGGATTGCCGCACTTTGCGCCCAAAGTGAAGCGCGTGATTTTTCTGCATCAATCGGGCGGGCCTTCGCAAATCGAGACGTTTGATTACAAACCGTCGCTGGAAAAACTGCACGGCACGGAGCTTCCCGATTCGATTCGCAAAGGCCAACGCATCACCGGCATGACTTCGGGGCAAAGCGCGTTTCCGTGCGTCAAATCCATTTTCAAATTTGCGCAACACGGCCAATCGGGAACCTGGGTCAGCGAACTGTTGCCCTACACGGCCAAGGTTGTGGATGAGTTGACCGTCATCAAATCCATGCACACCGACGCCATCAATCACGATCCGGCGATCACATTCATTCAAACCGGTTTTCAGCAGCCCGGCAGGCCAAGTTTTGGTTCGTGGGTGAGTTACGGGTTGGGCAGCGAAAATCAAAACTTGCCGTCGTACATCGTGCTGCTTTCGACGGCGCATGCACTGAACACCGACCAGCCGCTGTTTTCCCGTCTGTGGTCGAGCGGCTTTTTGCCGTCCAGTTATCAGGGCGTGCGATTGCGCGGCGGAGCAACGCCGGTTTTGTATCTGGACGATCCTCCGGGTGTGAACAAAACGTCGCGTCGCCAGATGCTGGACGCCGTCGCCAAACTCAACAAGATGAAGCACGATGATTACGGCGATCCCGAAATTGAAACGCGCATTTCGCAATACGAAATGGCATATCGCATGCAAACCAGCGTGCCGGATTTGATGGATTTGTCGAAAGAACCGGACAAGACGTTTGAAATGTACGGCCCCGAATCGCGCAAGCCCGGAACGTACGCGGCAAACTGTTTGCTGGCGAGGCGATTGATCGAACGCGGCGTGCGCTTTGTGCAGCTTTATCATCGCGGATGGGATCAGCATAACGATTTGCCGCGCGATCTGGCGTTGCAATGCCGAGGCACCGATCAGCCGACGGCGGCGCTGGTGGCGGATTTGAAACAGCGCGGGTTGCTGGATGACACTTTGATCGTTTGGGGCGGAGAATTCGGACGCACGGTGTATTGCCAGGGCAAACTGACCGACGCCAATTACGGACGCGATCATCATCCGCGCAACTTTGTGATGTGGCTGGCGGGCGGCGGCGTGAAAAAAGGCTTCAGTTTGGGCGAAACCGACGATTTCAGTTACAACGTGGTCAACGATCCTGTGCCGGTTTACGACCTGCAAGCGACGATCCTGCATCTGCTGGGCATTGACCATAAACGGCTGACCTACCGATTCCAGGGGCGCGATTTCCGACTGACAGATGTTCACGGAGAATTGGTCGAAAAAATCCTGGCATAACCAGCGATGCTCAAAAAATTCACTCTTATTCTGGTTTTCTTCTTCGTCGCTTGTTGTGTCTCTTCGTGGGCACAGCAACAAGACATCATCAAATCCATTGAGCGCGTCACGCTTCGCAAATGGAGCGATGACCAGATCACATGGTTTTTGCCGCGCACGACGGTTGTGCCTTCAGCTAAAGGCGCGAAGCTGTTGATGACGTTGCAGGAAATCAGCGGCTCGGATTATTACGGCCCGGTCAAATGGCGCGAATCTGCTGATCTGGGCAAAACCTGGAGTCCGATGCTGGATGTGCCGGGTTGGGGCAGGCGCAAGCTCGATGACGGCGTCGAAGAAGCCATTTCCGATGTCGTGCCGGAATACCACGCGAAATCCAACACGGTGTTGGCCATCGGGCAAACGCTGTTTTACAAAGGCGGCAAGTTTTTTGCCGACCAACCTCCGCGCCACGTGGTGTATTCGGTGCGCGATGCGGCGGGCAATTGGTCAACGCCGAAAAAACTGGTTTGGGATGATCCGCGCAACAGCCGCATTTATGTCGCCGGGTGCGCCGAACGCGTGACCTTGCCGAACGGAGACATTCTGTTGCCGCTGTCGTTTGCGCCGTTGGGCAGAGTGGACAATTCCGTTGCGGTTGCGTTGTGTGGATTCGATGGCCGCGAATTGAAAATCAAACGGCTCGGCAACGAACTGCGCAACACGGCGAAGCGCGGCTTGCTGGAACCGTCCATCGTCCAGGTCAGCAACGGGCAATTCGGCGACAAGTTTTATCTGACGATTCGCGCCGAAGACAATCGTGGCTATGTCGCTGTTTCGAGCGACGGATTGAATTGGGAAGAACCCAAAGCCTGGAGCTGGGACAACGGCGAACCGCTGGAAATGTCCACCACGCAACAGCACTGGTTGAAACATTCCGACGGGCTGTATCTGGTTTACATGCGCAAAGCGGCAGAGAACGCGAACGTCATGCGTTGGCGAGCGCCGCTGTATATGGCACTGATAGACCAAAAGACGATGCGGCTGATTCGTTCGACTGAACGCGTCGTCTTTCCGCTGCTTGGCGACGGTATCAACAACCCGACGATGGTTCCGCATTACGGCAATTTCCACACGATGATGCTCAACCGCGAACAATCGCTGATTCTGGCGGGCGAAGTGATTCCCGCGAATTTCCACGGTGATTTGTTGATGGCCAGAATCTGGTGGGCGAAACCGAACCGGTTTGCAGCCGGAACCGCTGGTCAATAAAATCCATTCGTCTATCCGCATCCCATAATTTTTTACCGCTGAACGAATTTCATCCCCAAATTATGACGGACAAACTGCGCCGAATTTTGATTGCTGAAGATGACGATGATGCGCGTACTGCGCTGAAACTGATGTTGAAACTGAGCCGATACGACGTTCTGGAAGCTCTGAACGGACGCGAGGCTGTGGACAGCGTGATGTGTAATCGGCCTGACCTGGTGCTGATGGATTTGTCGTTGCCGGTGATTGACGGATTGCAAGCCACGCGCGAAATTCGCCAGCAGCCGGAGTTTCAAACTTTGCCGATCATCTTTGTCACCGGTTACGACAGCAAAGAGACGATGGACAGCATTCACGCTACAGGCGGAACCAACTGCATCAACAAACCGATTGAATTCGACGATCTGAAAAAGATGATTGAAAAGTATCTGCCTGATTAGACAGACTGAACTGGCGCTGCCTGAAACCTTTGAAGTTCGATGACATCGCTGCGCCGATCAGAATTGATACGTCGGTTTTGAGGGATTGTCAGAACACAAAACAGCAACGAGAAAGGGGCCGCTTCCTTTCTCGTTGCTGTTTTATCCGAACTACAAGTCATCACCTGACCTTTTGGCCGATACTGGTGGTGATGATTCCTTTTCCATCTTCAAAGTTGATTCCTGCGGGATATGTTCCGATCAGCAACAACTCTTTGCCGCCATTGACCAACACGCCATATCCGCTGACATCGCCGGAACCCGCGGTTGTACAGTCGCTGTTGACGTACAACTGTTGACCTGTTTGGGGGGATTCGATGTAAAACCCTCCGAACACAGCCTTATTCGACCCAGTAAACGCGCCAGACGAATCATATTTGAGTGTCACCACCCCACGGAACGGCCCCGGAGGCAGGGGCGGAAAGTCATTGGTCATTCCTTCGAACGACACGCTCCACGTGCCGGCAATCGTTCCCATCGAACAATAAAAACTTCG
>JAEUQP010000620.1 GCA_016789645.1 Acidobacteriota bacterium
CGTCGAATTCCTGCGTTTGATACTGATAAACCAGATTGCCGCCGCGTTCGCAGTATTCCAGCAATCGTTTGCTGTACGCTTTCAAATCCTCTCGCACCGCCGTGGCGCGAATGCCAATCAGCACGGCATCGAACTGATCCAAATTACCGCTGGCCAAATCGTTTTCGCCAAGCATCGTCACTTTGACGCCGATCTGTTCCAGCGCCTTCGGGATTTCGTCGCCAACACCCATTACGTATCCAACGCTCAAGTTCGGAGCGACTTTCACATCCACGCCGCGCACAGCCATCGTCGCCGGACGATACAAATGGCGAGGTTCGTTGTCGCGGTGCGCGATCACTTCGTAACCTTCGGTGTATTCGCGCCCGGCGTATTCGGCGACGGCTTGAATCTTGAAATCGGCATCGCCCGCCGAAACGCGCGGCACGGACACCTTGAAACTGAAATTGCTGATTTCGCCTTCGTGCGTGAAGTTGAACGTCTGATCGGCTGGCGTTGCTGTCCAGCCTGTCGGCAGTTTCAAACGGACTTTGCCTGTCGAATTGCCTTTGACGTTGTTGAGCACGTTGACCGTGACGTTAAACGAAGTTTGCGCGGCTCCGACCGGCACAACTCCCACGCGTGGCGAGAGGGCGACTCCGATGGCAGGAGCGACGGTCAGCAAACGGCGCTGCTCTCCCCACGGACGATCCACGTAAACCGTCTGCGCGGGCTGGGTCAGCATGAAGCGCACCCCACCTACTTGGTAATTAAATGTTCCAATTACCTCTGGCGGAGCGAATGGCAGATGTAAATATTCAGGATTGTTGACTTGGTAGATATGATCCCTTAACTCATTCCTACGTGACCAATACGGGCGGGTGTATTCAGCAACTTGCGACACCACCACTTCAAAGCGATACCGCAGCGGTTTATTTGGTTCATAGAAGGTTGCGTCTCCGGCTGAGCCAGGCTTTATCTGCCAACCCGCTGGGACATTCAGCCCCATGCTTGTGTAAAACGCCGATAAAATTTCTACAGGGCTGCGATTTACTATTGAGGCAGTAATCGAAAACTGCTGTCCCGGAATTGCCACGTTGAAAGTTTCGCGCGGTTGGCCAAAACCGCCACCTTGTCCTTCGGTTCTGGCTGCGGGATCAACCAGCACTTCCATCACCAAACCCAATGCCTTGTTCATCGCATCGTTGAACTCTCGCTCTTTGTTGCCGAGCAGGAACAGCAATTGATCTTTGTTGGCAGCTTCGATGTTTGCAGCTTTGACCTTGTCGGCCAACGCCTGAACGACTTTAGCTCCGGCGGCCAAGTCGTTGGCCACGACCCACGGTTGCCGCGCGTCGAACTTTTTGATCGCGGCTTCGACGCTGTTGTTCAGTGCGGTCAGTTCAGCGGCGATGTTCGTTGAACCAGCCAGCTTCGCCATCCCCAAGATTGTCGTATCCAAACCGTCGAAGATGCTCGTTTCTTTTTCGCTCTTGCCAGCCAGACTTTCTTCCAGTAACCACGAAGAATTGGCCGATCCCGGCGCGACGCGCGCAGCGCCTGCGCCTTGCGAACGTTGATGGCTCAACCCATCGCGCGCGATTTCGCGGTACGAACGACCGAGCAGCGGATCGTACGCGCCGACATCCACTTTCACGGTCGAAGCTTCGTTGTCGCGCACACTGCGATAGAGCTTTTTGACCTGCCACGGGCGCAACCCTTCTTTGAAATGTTCGGGAAAGGCATTCGGATTGGCGGCGGCCTTGAAAGCTTCGGCACTCAGCAATCCGGCGGCTTGATGGTTGCCGTGCCCGTCGCGCGGTTTGCCGTGGAATCGTGAAAGGATGACATCCGGGCGGTACAGCCGAATGGCATGCACCACGTCTTTCAGCACAACGTCTTTGCCCCAATGTTCGATGGTTTCGTCCAGCCGTTTGGAAAAACCGAAATCCGTTACGCGCGTGAACATAAGGTCAACGCCGTAATACCGACTGGCAGCCAGCAATTCTTCGGTTCGCATGACGCCCATCGCGTCGTAAAGCTCCGGGCCGATCAGATTCGCACCGCCTTCGCCGCGATTCAGCGACAACAATCCGGTGCGAATGCCAGCGCCACGGCTGAGCCAGGTCAGCATTGCGCCGTCTTCATCGTCCGGGTGAGCGGTGGTGTGCAGCACAGTCGCCGTCGAACGCAATCGCAACAACGCTTGCCACGCGGCAGCCGCGCCTGTGTTTTCGGCGGGTTGCTGAGCCTGAGCCGCAACCGGCTTAAGAGTCAAATTCGGCGACGACATCAGCCACACCAAAGACAACGCAAACATGGAAAGAAGAACTCTTTTCATTTTGATCCCTTCAATAATCGTTTTGTTTGATCGGTAAAGCTTCGATGAGTTGGACTGTAAATGGAAACGCGAAAACCGCAAAGCCGGTTTCGCTCAAGATGAAAATTCAATCCGGGAAGAAAATTGCTGTCGAGTGAAACTTTGATTGACGCTGCCAAACGCTTGAGCTAGATTCTCGCCGTCTCAGCTAATCAGCTTTACCGTTGTAAACAAACTATCTCCGCACAGTTTTACTCAGTTGAAAAACTTTTTGGGTCGCCGAGCGAAATTTCTTTCTCGCTTTGACGAAGGGGTATCAAATTTAGATTCACCCAAAATCAGTTGCCAAGTTAGGAGGCCATGCAATGCGAAAAGTCATAAACTACGCTCTATTTGTTGTCGGATTGATCGTGGTGACTTCGTTGGAAATCTCAGCCCAAACCGTTGCGTCGCTGGATGACAAGATCAAACAGGCAAAGGAAGAAGTGCAGAAACTGGATGAATTCATTCAGGCAGCCTCGACTTCCGATTCGCTGAAGAAAAGCCTGAAGCCGGTTCTCGACAATCGCCGCGCGATTCTGAAAGACCTGGAGCAATTGAAACTGTTGCCCGTCACGCTCAGACCAAAGGAATTGGGCACGGTGGTGAGCAATCTGGAAGACACTCCGGTTGCCTCCGCAGCGCCAGTCACGGTTGCGGTTTCCGAACGGACGGAAGCGGCAAATTCTCCGTGCAGCAGCCCGGATTGCGGTTCCGCCACAGGTGGGAAACGCATGATTTGCGGCAGGATTCGACCTGCTTCGATGGATCAAACGCTGGCGCTGATTCAAGCGCTGCCGAGTTTCAGAAGCTATGTCAAAGCGGGAAAAGACGGAGCGTCAACGGCAGCTATAGCGAAAGCGGATGAATGGGCAAAAAAATATGGTGGCGAAGATTGGAGACGGGTAGCCCAAATTTGGAAGCAAGTTGGAAATAGCAAGTTCACCTCTGATGTTGATTGCTCAACCAGTGGAAAAACGCCTGGTACTGGGTCGCGAAAAAATGGAGCGCAAAAAGAAGCTGTAGTTGATTTGCTGCATTGGCTGCTGACGAATCGGATGCCGGAACATAAGCATCCGAATTACAAGGAGAGCCAAGACGAATTGAAAGGTGCGTTGGGAGCCGATAATCGCAAAGTTTCTGCCGAAGTTATTAGAAGGCAGATTGCCTTGCTCAACGAATTCATCGGCAACGTCAAAGTGATTGCCCGTGACAAAGACGAAAAATTGATCGGCAATACGCTGAGCGATCAGGACGGCAATTTTTCAATGCTGTTTAACCTGGACGAGAAAGAACCGGTGATTGTCTCGACCGAAGGCGACAACAATTACACCACGCGCGACGTTACTTATTTCGCCGATTGCAACTGTTACAAGTTGAACATTCCGGTTGAAGACCGCCCGGCAAGTTTGCTGGTCAGAGCCGTCGTTGGGTATCAACAGGCGGGCGCCGCGGCGACCGAAACCAGGCAAAATTATTTCTTCGACCTGTTCGTCAGCAAAACCTTGCCGTTGCCGTTCAAGCAAAAAGTCAGTCCGGATTTCGGCGATCCCGTGCGGATATGGGGGGCCATTCGCGCCATCAGCGTTCCCCAAAATGGAGACTTCACGCTCGGCGAAGGCGCGCAAACCATCGTCACGAACATCCCCAAACTCAAAGCCAGAGAAGCCGCCAGGGTGTTTGATTATCTGGGCGGAATCGAATGGCGCATTGCCGGCGATTCGTCTTTGCTGCCCAGCTTTGATCGGCAGACAAGACAAAAATTCTCGCTTTCCCTAATTGCCGGTCTGGGATTCATTACACCCTCCACTCCATCAGAAGATGTGCCGGTGTTTGAGGTGCCGCCAAATCTGGCCAGCAATCCCAAATTGCAAAAAGTGCTGGACGATCTTGGAGTCCCCAAAAACCAAAAATACATCGCTTTTCCGCGCAATGATCGTGACCGGTTCTTCCGACAATACTATGGCGGAATCCGCGTGCAGACGTTCTTTTTCAATCGTCACAACGTTCCGCTGCAACGTTTCCCGGCGCAATTTGATTTGACCGTCGGACAAAACGAATACGTCACTGGCGGTCATTTGCGTCGCCCGGTGGTCCGGTTTGACGGATATTTCCCGCTTCCATACGAGAAACTGGAATTCATCAATCTGTTCGGCACAGCGATGCTGAATCCCAACCGCGCGACCGAATCCACGCCGCTGATTCTGACGGAAGCCAAAGACAAGGTATTTACCAATGCCGATGTCTATTTGATTCCGACCGCGCAATTCAGCCGGGATTATTACCGGTTTGGGGTCGGCTTCGACTTTGTTTCGTTTCTCAAGAAAGTGATGAACAAGGACAAAGCTCTGAAGACTGCGGCGGCGACCCAGCAACAGTCGAATCCGACCACACCTAATCAACCATAGTTGTTCGGCCTTCAGAGTTTTACTGAAGGCAGAGGCTCACCAATGAATAAATCGCTCCTGTCACTGTTCGACGTGCTGACCGAAGAATACAAGCATCAGGCCGTCAATAAGCCTTTCGACGAAAAGGCCGAAAAACATTTTCGGGAAAGGCGCGAACAGTACGCCGCGCAATTTGCCCACCTCGACGAATCCGTACGCGGCGAAAGAATAGACAAAGAATTGGTGGCCGATTTTTACAAATGGCTGCACAC
>JAEUQP010000624.1 GCA_016789645.1 Acidobacteriota bacterium
GTATAGCGCTTGGCGGTTTTGTAGGCTTCCTGCAATTTGGCGGCTTGTTTGGCGCGCTCTTCCGCCATCTGCTGCATCCGCTGCTGTTGCTCAGCGGAAGGTTGCTGCCCAGGGGCTCCACCTTGTCTGCCGCCACCGCCGCCACCCGGACGTTGCTGCGTCATCCTGGCGACTTCGCGGTCAACGAATCCAAAGTCCACGTCGCACAGCGCGACCATGTTCTGGCCACCGGCGACCAATTCGCCCGAATCGGTTTTGCCCTGTCCGCCACAACCGATCAAGGCAAAGTTGACCGTATCGCTGGGCGCGGTGAATCCGACTCCGCCCAGCACGTGACGCGGAACGATCATCGCGCTCAGCGCTGCGCCGGTTGTCCCGGCGACAAAGTTTCTTCGTGTGATTTTGTCCTTCGACATTGTTCCTCCGTTGAATGAATCGGTTTGCAAACCGACGTTGAGTTTCTCGGAAATTCAAATTACGCCAGCGCGTCTTTGATGAATTGGAAGCACTTGCGGACTTCCGCAACTGCATCTTCGCCGCGATATTCGTATTCGATGTTGGCAGGGATGTTGTATTTCTTTCGCTTGAGCAACTGCAGCACCTCTTTGATCGGCGTTTCGCCCTGTCCCCACGGCAGATTCGCGCCGTGGTTTTTCTTGCGATCTTTCAGGTGCAGGTTGGTGATGCGAGCGTGGTTTTCCTGAATGTAGGCAATCGGGTCGTAACCGGCGGCGATGAAATGGCCAATGTCCAGATTGACGCCGAAGTATTTCGACATCCCCAATGCCGCCGCAAAACTTTCCGGTTTGGCGAATTCATTCGGATCAACCAGATTGTCGTGGTTGTGCATGGCCACCATGATTTTGTGTTTGTCGGCAAATGGAGCGACGCGTTTGGCGGCTTTGAGTGTGGAAGACGCCGTAATCAATTTGACGCCCAGCGCCTTGGCCATCAAAAAGCCGCGGTCAATTTCTTCGTCGGTGAAATTGTCATTGAAGCTGAGATTGTAAGCCTGAAGCCGGATTCCCGCCGCGTCGAATTTTTTGCGAACGTTTGTGAAATGATCCAGCGACACGGTCAATCGCCATTGGCGAACTTCTTCCTGACGTTTGCGCATGGCTTCGCGCATTTCGGGCGTCATCTGGCGACCGCCGCCGCCCGGTGGAGGACCGCCTGCCGGAGGGCCGCCTGCTGGCGGAGCGCCCTGCGGAGGTCTGTTGCCGCCCATTCCACCGCCCGGCCCACCTTGCGGTCGAGGTTCAACGTGGCCGGAAAACAGCTCACATTCGCCAATGCCGATGTCTTTCATGGCCTTGATGGCGTCGTCGAGCGGCAAACTCCGAAAGCTATAGGATTGAATGCCGATGCGGACGCCGCTGACTTTGGAGTTCATCTGACCCTGAGCCAGTGCCAACGAAAACGGCACGCTCGCCAGAGCCACTTTTCCGAACTCTCTTCGTGAATACATAAATCTCTCTCCTATGGTTGAAAGATAAGCCAGCAAGCGTAATTGCTGGCGCTGGTTTTTTATGCGATTTCCGATGCTTGATAAAGAAGTGTCTGTGAAGGGGTAAGGCGTGAAAATCACCGAGATGGTTACAGCTAAATCTGGGGGCGGATGAAATTCCGGCATCAGAAATTG
>JAEUQP010000677.1 GCA_016789645.1 Acidobacteriota bacterium
GGCATTTCTGACGCCAAAACTTTTTCCGATTGGGATCCGCCGTTCCCTGTTGATCTAAGCCGCGTCCGCAAAGTTGACGAAGAGTATTGGGATAAGTACCGAACGACGCCAAAAGCATTTTTGTCACTTCGTGCTGGGCAGAAGCTGTGGGCAACTCGGTACGGTAAGCTAACTTCAATTCGCATTTACGGGACGCGGGATCGCAATACTCAATACACCGCACAAGCATTCGAGACTGCTCTTCGCAAATCACTCGATCCGGCGCAGATGGGATTGACGGTTCAATCGGTCAAATCCGAAAGCATGCAGGCTTCGCGCGGAGCAACCGACTTCGGCCAATACTTCACCTACTTCAGTTTCTTTCTGGTGGTGTCGGCGTTGTTGCTGACGACCCTGTTTTTCAAACTCGGCATCGAACAGCGATTGCGCGAAATCGGATTGCTGCGCGCGCTTGGCTTTTCGATCAAACAAGTCCGCTCGCTGTTTCTGCGCGAAGGTTTGTTGCTGGCCGTCATCGGCAGCTTTGTGGGATTGCTCGGCGCGATTGTTTACGGCTGGGCGATGATGTTCGGCTTGCGAACGTGGTGGGTCGGAGCGGTCGGAACGACGCTGTTGCGATTGCACGTGTCGCCAACTTCGCTGGCCATCGGCTTCATTTCGGGAATCTTCGCGGCTTTGATTTGCATCTGGCTGACGCTGCGCTCGTTGCGTTCAACATCTCCCCGGAATCTGCTGGCAGGAACAGAGGAACAGAGGAACAGAGGAACAGAGGAACAGAGAGAGAAAAAATCCTTTCTCCCAATCTCTCCGTCTCTCCGTCTCTCCGCCTCTCCGTCCCGTCTTTTCGCAGCCATCTTCGCCGCGCTCGGACTGGCGATGTTGGCCAGCGCGAAATTCATCGGCCAGGTCGGAGGTTTTTTCGGCGCGGGGACGTTTCTGCTAATCGCGTTGTTGTTCTTCTGGTCTGCTTGGTTGAAAAGCGACAAACGGCAAACCATTGCCGGACACGGCTTCGCGCCGATGATGCGGATGGGATTTCGCAACGCTTCGATTCGCCCCAGCCGCAGCGTGCTGTGCATTGCGTTGATCGCTTCGGCGGCCTTCATCATCGTTTCGGTGGACGCGTTTCGGAAAGACAGCAGTGCGGCTTCGTCTGACCCGAAATCGGGAACCGGCGGATTCCCATTGCTGGCCGAAAGCCTGTTGCCGATCGTTCACGACGTAAACGGCGAACAAGGCCGCGATGAATTGAATCTGCTGGATGACACATTCAAAGACGTGAAGTTGACGCGGTTTCGGTTGCGACCGGGCGACGACGCCAGTTGTTTGAACCTGTACGCGCCGCGCAGCCCTCGTGTACTGGGCGCAACGGAAGAGTTCATCAAAGCCAATCGTTTTTCCTTCGCCGCTTCGCTGGCCGAAACCGACGAACAAAAAGCCAATCCCTGGCTGTTGCTGAATGATGAATCCGCAATCCGCAATCCGCAATCCGCAATCCCCGTGATTGCCGACGCCAATTCGCTGGCTTACGTGTTGCATTTGAAAGTCGGCGACGAAACCTCGCTGACCAGCAGCCGCGGCGAAGCCGTCAAAGTCAAAATCGTCGGCGCGCTGGCTGACAGCATCTTTCAAGGCGAATTGCTGATGGCGGAATCGAATTTCGTCAAGATTTTTCCCGACGAACAAGGATACAGAGTCTTTTTGGTCGAAACGCCCAAACCAACAGAAACGGCGGCGGCGCTGGAAGACCGCCTTTCCGATTACGGATTTGACGCAATTTCGACCGACGAAAAGCTGGCCAGTTTTCATCAGGTCGAAAACACGTACCTTTCGACATTTCAGACGCTCGGCGGTTTAGGATTGCTGTTGGGAACGTTTGGCTTGGCGACGGTCTTGCTGAGAAACGTGTTGGAACGCCGCCGCGAACTGGCGTTGATGCGCGCGGTCGGTTATCAATCGTCGCATTTGTCATTGATGATCGTCGCCGAAAACGCTTTGTTGCTCGGTTGCGGATTGCTGACCGGAATCATTTGCGCGGGGTTGGCCATTGCCCCGGCATTCATCGCTCGTGGGGGCAAACTGTCAGCCATCTCACTGATCCTGCTGTTGCTTGCAGTATTATTAGTTGGCTTGGCGGCTTCGTTGATTGCGGTTCGCGCGGCGGTTCGTTCGCCTTTGCTAACGGCATTGCGATCGGAATAAACGCCTGTGCGACGATCTTGGACTGGCTGAGTTACAATCACGGCGAATCATCTTTAGGAGAAATGTCCATGGGCGCATTGCCAAAGATAAATTACACGTTGGAAGAGTACATTGAACTCGACAAAAACTCAGAGGAAAAGTACGAATTCTTCAACGGTGAAGTCTTTGCAATGGCAGGCAGCAGTCCTGACCACGTGCGCATCAGCTTGAACATCTGTGCCAGTCTGACCAGAAAATTCGAAGGACGTGATTGCGAGGCTTTTACTTCAGACATGCGCGTAAAAACTCCGGCTGAGCTGCCTTATCGTTATCCGGACGCTTCGGCTGTTTGCGGCAAACAGATTTACGAAACAATTCAAGGCCAGGAGATGCTGGTCAATCCTGTTTTGATCGTCGAGGTGCTTTCCGATTCGACAGCCGCTTACGACCTGAACGCCAAATTTTCTGCTTATCAATCCATCGAAAGTTTCCGCGAATACCTGTTGGTCGCTCAGGATCGCCCGCACGTCATTCATTACACCCGACAATCCAAAGGCCGCTGGCTGAGAACGGAAGTCAGCGGATTGCAAAACGAAGTCACGCTTTCTTCTGTGAAAGTCACGTTGCCGCTGAGCGATATTTACGCGCGCGTCAAATTCAAATCTTAACCAAAGGAATCCGCACAAATGCTTTTCATGAAATCCTCGAAAGTTATTCTGACCATCATCTTGCTTGTCGCCTTTTCTCAAAGCGCGCTCGCACAAGACGTGACGCAATGGCGCGGAGCCAACCGCGATGGCGCAATTGCGGGATTCGTCGCGCCGAAAACCTGGCCCGAACAATTGAAAGCCAAATGGAAAATTCAGGTGGGCATTGGTCACGCTTCGCCGTTGATCGTCGGCAAAACCGTTTACCTGCATTCGCGGCAAGGCGAAAGTGAAGTCGTTGCGGCGTATGACATCGAAACTGGCAAAGCGATCTGGCGCGACAGTTACGTCGTGGATTACACGATGAACATGGCGGCCACCAGCCACGGCAAAGGCCCGAAATCCACACCTGTGTTCAACAACGGGCGATTGTTCACGCTGGGCATTACCGGCGTGTTGTCGTGTTACGACACCGCCAAAGGCAAGCTGGCCTGGCGCAAAGATTTTGGTCAACGCTTTGGCGAAAAGGCTCCGGATTTCGGAACCGCGATGTCGCCGATGGTGGATCAAGGGCTGGTGATTTTGCATGCGGGCGGCAATAACAAAGGCGGATTGCTCGCGTTGGACGCGGCAAGCGGAGCTGAACGTTGGGCGTGGACGGGCGAAGGTCCCGGTTACGCTTCGCCGATTGTTGTCGAAATCGCTGGCAAACGGCAGATCGTCACCCAATCGCGCAAACACATCGTCGGCATCTGGGCAGATAATGGCGGTTTGCTGTGGCAGATTCCTTTCGACACCGAATACGTGCAAAACATTGTCACGCCGATTCAATACCGCGACCTGCTGATTTTTTCCGGCATCAACAAAGGCACCTTCGCCGTTCGTGTCGGCTGGAAAGAGAAATGGGTGACGGAAACCGTTTGGCACAACAAAGAAGTTTCGATGTACATGAACTCGCCGGTGATGAGCGGCAATTTGCTGTTCGGCATGTCGCACAAAAACAAAGGGCAGTTTTTCTGTCTGGATGCTGCGACCGGCAAAACTCTGTGGACGGGCGATCCTCGCCAAGGCGAAAACGCCGCGATGCTGATTGCCGGTGACACGATCTTTTCGCTGACCAACGACGCGGAATTGATCGTCACCAGCGCCGCCAGCAAAGGCGCTTCGGTGGTCAAGAAATACAAAGTCGCCGATTCGGCAACGTGGGCGCATCCGGCAATTTCCGGCAAACGCATTTTGATCAAAGACCAAACTTCGCTGGCGTTGTTGAGTCTGGAATGAAGCTTCTTTTCACCACAAAAAGCGCAAAAGGCACAAAGCTCATCTGTGCTTTTTGTGCCTTTTGTGGTTGACTCCTCCCCGCCCTCTTTCGACCTTACCGCTTACCAGAATTGATGAATTACCCGACCGAAACTCTTTCAATGAACGAAAGACGTTCACCCAAATGGATGGCGGCGTTGGTACTGGTTTGGCTGGCTGTCGCTTGCGTGTTGACGTTTTCGCGACTGACGCACGAAGCCTTTGGCGTACAAGGCGATTTGACGCTGCATTACCACATCACGCGCAGTTACGCGCAGAGCTTTGCCGAAGGCGATTGGCTGCCGCGCTGGGCAGGATTGCTGGACGGTGGACGCGGCGACGCCTTGTTCACATTTTACCCGCCGCTGTGTTATCTGGCCAGCGCGCTGTTGATGAAGCTTTTTGGGCTGGACGTGCTCAGTTCGATCAAAGCCGTTTCCTTTTTGATTCTGGTCGTCGCACAAGCATCAGCGTATGTGCTGGCGCGCGAATTTTTCACGCGCCGACAAAGTCTGATTGTTTCGCTCGCGTTTGTGCTCTTGCCCGCATTCCCGCTGATTTGCCTGCACAGAGTGTTTTTGGCCAACGCTTTTGCGCTGAGCATTGCGCCGCTGGCGGTGAAATGGGCGTATCGGTTGCTCACCCAAGACCCTGCCGATCCGAATCGTCCGCGATTTCAGATCATGTTTTTTGCGCTCAGTTGCAGCTCCATCATTCTTTCGCACGCCATCACAACCTATCTGACCGGATTGACGATTGGCTTTCTGATGCTGGCGTTTTTGCCGCGCACAAACTGGCGGAACTTCATGCGGTTGGCGGCAGGTGGAATCGTGGCGTTGATGCTGACGGCGTTTTTTCTCTTGCCGCAACTGGTCGAAGCCGATTGGGTGCAATTGAAACTCCAACTGGTGCAGCAGGATTATCGCAACTACTTTTTGTTCGCGCCTCCGCCGAATGACAGCCGCTATCGTCAGGCGTGGTCGGGATTCAACGACGCCACCAGCTATTTGATCGTCATTCAATCGTTGACCGGATTGTTGCTTGCGCTGAGTTGCTGGCCGCAATGGCGCGGCGGCAAACGTTCGCCGCTAA
This sequence comes from Acidobacteriota bacterium, assembly GCA_016789645.1. GTDB lineage: Bacteria > Acidobacteriota > Blastocatellia > RBC074 > RBC074 > RBC074. Next base: position 5,220 of record JAEUQP010000677.1, read on the forward strand.
TTTGGTTTGGTTCGGCGTTGGTCGGATTTGGATTTCTGATCTCGTTGCCCGTATCGGATTTGCTGTGGCGATATTTGCCCGGTTTGAAGTTCATTCAATTTCCCTGGCGGTTTCAGCCCTTTGTCGCGCTGGGATTGGGAGTGTTGGCAATTGTCGCCATCGAATGTCGCCCGCTGTTGAAAAAACCGTTGCGAGTCTTGTTGATGGCCGGGCTAACCTGGTTGATTGTCATTCAACTGATCTTCACCGCTGTTTTCGTTCATCTGGGCGACGAAGGCGAAACCCGCGAACAGATTGCTCATTTATTGACCGCCACCGATGCCAAGCCCGTCAATTTGAAAGAAGGGACTTCCTTGCAAAACGAAGACGACCTGAAATATGCGCCGTACACCGGCAATCAACTCTATTTTCGCCCGGTGGGATCGGCATTCATGTTGTATCCGCCGGCAAATCAGCCCGGCGGATTGTCGTTAATCGAATCGCAAGGCCGCGTGACGACTGAACGTCTGGAAATTTCCCGGCGAGAATTTTTAATCGAAACAGATTCGCAGACCAAAGCCCGAATCGAAACGCATAACCATCCGAATTGGCACGCGCAACTGGACGGCCAGGACATCGGTATTCAATCCGAACCTGAAACCGGATTGATGCTGATTGACTTGCCTGCTGGCGCGCATCGGCTAAACCTGATGTACGAAGCCCGCTACCCACTCGCCCGCATCGCGCGCCTGCTTTCGATTGTGGCCTGGATCAGTCTGCTGGTCTGGGCTGCCATTCGTTTGATTCGCCAACCCAACCTTCCTGAATTCAACCAATGACCAATCGTCTTTCCGAACGCATACCATCCGGCCAGCCTGCCGTTCCCGACTGGCGCAGAATTGTAATTTTCTGGCTGGTGCTGCGCGTCAGCCTTTCGTTGTGGGCGTTGCTTTGTTCCTTTTCGGTGCCGTTTTCGGCGCTGGAAAAACAAACGGCCGTTTGGCCACCAAGTCAGCCAATTGGAACCTGGTTGCAAAGAATTTTCCTGACCCCTTGGAATCGCTGGGATGTCGAACATTTTCTGAAAATCACCACACACGGTTATCAGGCCGCCGACGGAACTTCTCAGTTTCATCCACTGTACCCGTTTCTGGGCAAAGCTGTGGGCTGGTTGTTTGGCGGCAATGAATTGCTCGGACTGTTTGTGGTCAGCAATCTCTGCGCGATTGCCCTGTTAGTTTCTCTGGAGCGGTTGGCTTCACTCGATTTGTCGCCGGCTTCGACGCGCAGAGTCTCGTCTTACATGATGATGCTGCCTGCCGCCTTCATTCTGTTTGTGCCGTACACCGAATCGCTCTTTTTGCTTTGCTCGGTACTGTGCTGGCTTTCTGCGCGACAAGGGCGTTGGTTGCGCGCCGGGCTGGCAGGAGCATTGGCTGTGCTGACACGCCAACAGGGAATTTTTCTGTTGCTGCCGCTGGCTTGGGAATTTTGGCATTGGGCGGAACGCGATTGGAAAACGGCATTTCGCCGCTGGAAACCGGCGTTGAATTTGTTGCTGATTCCAGCGGCGCTGATTGGATGGGTGGTGTATCGCGCAATGGCATTGTCGGACATCGCGTTTGAGTTCGAACGCCCGCAAACCTGGATTTACGGTCTGTTAATCAGCCGCAGCGCGTTCAACGTCGTTCAGGAACAAAGTTTTGTCTTCCCCTGGAATGCCATCGCCACAGCGTTTCGACCGTTCAGCGCCACCAATGCCATTGACCTCGCCGCCGGGAGTTGTTATTTGCTTGTGTTGGGATTCGGCGGACGTTGGTTGTGGCGATTGCGTCCGTCTTATCTGTTGTATTCTGCGGTCATCGTTTTCATCAGTTTCTGTTATTCCACCACGCCGCCGTGGGCTTACATGGGATTGCCCAGACATTGTTTGCTGGCGTTTCCGCTGGTTTTCGTGCTGGCAGAATGGGGACGAAAGAAATCGGCGCATCTGCTGATCAGCGCGCTTGGGTTTTCCTGGCTGCTGTTTTTGACGATGGTTTATGTTTTGAAGGCGCTTTGGGTTCCGTAAAGCGCAAATCCTTTTCACCGATGAATTCACGCGCAGGCATCTACATTCACAT
>JAEUQP010000678.1 GCA_016789645.1 Acidobacteriota bacterium
GGGAAAACTGTTTGCCGCATCACCCGGACGGCGGTCGAAAATCGGCGGCAAACCGTGTTTGATGGTGGCTTTCACGTCCGGGCGTTCGTGCGCCCATTCGGCGGTGTCGGTTCCGGCGCGCAATGTGTCTTCAATCACGCGCCCTTCGACGGTGTGAATCGTCACGCGCGCGACGGGAGTTCCATCGGCGATGTGATTCGACCGCGAAAGATTGCTGACGATTGCCAGCGTGTCCGCCGCCACGTTTTTGACAGAGAGCATGAGCGGAAGGTTGAACGGCAATTCGATGAACTCGGCGTTGACCGGAAACTGAATGCCGTCTTTTTCCATCGTTGGGCCGGGGGAATACACAAAGTCCGCATAAGAAATCACGTGCGTGGTGTTGAGCAAATCCAGCACGTGCGAGCGCGCCTGAAACAAAGTTTGATCGGCGTACAACCACGGCGCTCGATTGACGATGTTCCAATTCGAACTGTTCAACGCGCGGCTGTATCGTTCCAGCATCAATGGTTCAAAGCCGGACACGCTGTGCAGCCCGGCAAGGGCGGAAATGTTCGGCGGATCAAGTCGCGGTTGCGGCGAATTGTGATCGGCGTCCATTGTGAACTGGAAATACGCGCGATGCTGTTCGGGCGGCGATTGCTGCGCGGCTTTGGTAGTCGGCGAAAGATAATTCAACCGGCTGATCGGCGAACTGTAAGTCGTTGCGTGCCGCATCAGGTAACAAAACGGCTCGACAAAACAGACTGCGGCAATCGTCAACGCCAGCATGACGTTGCGCAATGTCGCATTGCCAAGTTGCCAACTCGCCCAAATTGCCAGCGCCGTCACGATCAGAAAGGCCAGCTTCCAACGCAGGTAATCGAAGTTCAGCAATTCCAGATTGGTGTCCGGAACGGGGATCATCGCTGCCGTCGCGCGATACCAGAGTGCGCCAATCGCCAGACTCACCGCTAACCAAAGAAACGCGTTGGCGCTGACTGCGAAGCGATTTCGGATGAGTTGCCGTTTTCCGCTCAACCAGGCGCTGAGAAAGTCCCAGCCATACGCTGCCAACATGCTGGCGGCCAGCGTCCATTCAAACGAATGTCGCGACGGGACTCGAAAGTGATTGATGATCGGCAGGTTGAAAACCAATTTGAACAGCGGCGTTGCCGGGCCAAGCATCAACAACCAACTGATGACAGCCACCAGCAGCCAGAACCACACGCGCGGTTCACGCTTGCGCCGTGCAGCCACAACCGCAATGATCGCCAGCAGCACGGCCAACGGCGAAACATACGCCGTCACGTCGCCAAAAATGTGAAACGGGTCGAGCCACGATTTCCAGGCCATCGAAAACCGAAACGCGCCTTCGCTGAACTGCTCGTAACTGATGCGCGCGCGCACGCTCAGCCGTTGCGCTTGCCGCGATTCCAGAATCTGAAACGCCGCAACTCCGGCGGCCAGCAACATTCCGGCGACAATTGCTGCCAATGGTTTCCACCGCGCGAAACTTTTCCAATTTGGTTTTGGTGAATCGGAATTTGGCCAGAACAAAACGACAAATAACGCATATCCAATCGCAACGGCTCCGGCGTAGACAAAACCTTGCCCGATGCCGGTCAGCACTGACATTGAATAAGCTCCGGTCGCCAGCAAGACGCATTTGGTAAAGGAATGTCGGCGGGAGCGTTCGATGGCCAGCAATAACAGCGGCGTCCACATCAGCGCGTTCGGCAGCATTCCATTCAGCCCAATGCCGCTGAGCATCAATCCGCCATAGCCGAAACTCAAACCACCGAGCATCGCGGCCAGTCGGCTGCGGCCAACTTCGCGCAGAAAGACATACATGAGAATCGGCGAGAGCAGATATGGCGCGAAGATGTAGACCGATTCCGCCCATTGGCCGGGCAAAAACAGATAGCCCCACGTCAGCGGATATCCGATGCCCAGTTGCGCCATCGAAAGCAGCGGATAACCCGCAAACACGTATGGCGTCCACAAGGGCAATTGACCGTTGCGAATCATGTCCCAGGCAACCGTGCGCAACGGCCACGTGTACACCAGTTGATCTCCGGCCAGAAACACACGTCCGCTGAACAGCGTTGGCCCGAAAAAGCAGACAAAAAAAGCGGCGATGACTGTCGCAACAGCCAGGCCACTTTTGTGTTGATTCCACCAATTGAGCTTCATTGCTTAAAAATCCAGCCGGATAAATGTTCCCAAGACATTCAGAAAACCGGGTTGCGTGCGCGCATCCCATTGCCGCAGGTAAAACCCGTCCCAGGTGACATGGTTGGCGATCGGCACGCGCGCGCCAATATAAAGCTGGTTGCGCGTCCAGGTGTCGAAACGTGTGTCGTACATGGTTTCGCCGGAGATATACGGAGTGATGCGGCGTTCGCCAATACTCAACGGGCGCTCGAATTGGACTCGATTGCGATAACGCCATGAAACATTGCCATTGATGTTGCGCCATTCAAACCGATTGCGATCGGAAACCTGAATGCCGAATTTCAATGGCGCACGCGGCGTCAAATCCGCATGCAGACGGTGTTCGGTCGAAAGCCGATTCGGTGTCGGTTCGTTTTTGATAAACCGATACTGAACCGCAGTGGACAGCTTTTTGTTCAAGGTACGATTCAATCCGATGCCAAGCTGTCTGGTGATCAAGGCCGAATCATCTCTGCCCAGCCGGAACGTGGTGAAAATCACCAGACTGAGTTTGTCGTTGAGGTCAATCGTTGTGGTGACATCGGGCCAGATTTGCGAATCGCGTTGCGGATCATCGCGCCGTTGCGCCATGACAGGTGACTTTAAGCAGGCAAGAAAAAGCACCAGCAGAATTGTTCGAGGATAAATCTTCACGGGATGTTCGGGTGTTTTCGCCGCCGAGGCATGGACTCCAGGCGTCCGGGACAGTTACCACGAACGGCGAAAGAAGTTGATGATGTGAAACGCGTCAATGTACTTAAACGGCGTTCGGCCAATCGTGTAATGCCCGCACGGCAGATATTTGATTTCAGCCGGCACACCGTGACGGCGACAATCGTCCAGAAAAATTTCTGACAGGTCGGGCAAAAACGTTAGATCGTATTTGTTGGAAATGCACAGCGCCGGGCGACGAATCGCGCTCAACCGATGCGCGTGCGCCGACGGGCTGATGACTTTCCAGGCTTCGCGGATTTGTTCAGCGGTCAGTTGGGTTTCTAGTTCGCGGCGGATGTGCGAAGTCGTCAAGGCTCTCCAAACGACATCGCCAAACCAACTGGAAACCATGTTGAACACGCCAGCGGACAATCGTTCGTCATGAATAAACGCCAGCCAGGACACGCACGAACCTATGCTGCTGCCCATCACGCCGACTTGTTTGTAACCTTGCGCGAACAGCCAGTCGGCGGCTCGGCGAATGTCGTGAACCGCCTGGCGCACGGATTGAATCGTGCGGCCAATGTTGGCGCTGACGGTGTAATCGGCGCGCGTGAATCCGTCGGGCATTCGTTCGTCGTGATACGGCAAACTGATCCGCAACGCGGAAACTCCCACGCGATTTAACGCGCCACACAACGCAATGTGCGAGTCGGCCTGCCCGTTCCATTGCGCAGAGACAATCACAGCTTTGTCACCATCCACGGGAAAGAACCGCGCCCCAACGGTGTTGTTGTTTTCATAAGGCGTCGTGACGCTGCTGGGAAATCGCAGCCAGAACCCATCGAAGTCAAAATCACTCGGCTTGCTCGGCGATGGCGTGAAGAAGGCTTCGCTGTTGGCAATCTGTTTGGCGTTGTACTGGAGAATGAAATCCAGCGGGTCGGGCGATGCGGAACGTGACGCAGCGGCGACATGGTGGCTTCCGGCTGCTGCGGCTACTGAAAGAGGCTCCGGTTCATCGGCCAGAAACTCCAGTCCCCATTCGAACGGATGCGCCACGCGCAGACTGACATCGCGCGCGTGCAGGCGTTTTTCCAGATGGTGCATGACAGGTCGGAGCATAAAAAAGAGCGCGCAGTATCTCACACGACTTTGGTTTGCAAAAGTTTTCGCGCTCGCGCCAGCAAGTCGTTGGCCGTGATGCGCGTCATACAGCGATGGTCAATCGGGCAATCGCGATGCATGCAACGAGCGCATTCGATGTTGTCGGCGCGGATCAATTCCGCGCGCCGCCCGGTGGGCGAAGTTTCAAATTCATTGGTCGGGCCGAAGATCGTCAGCGTCGGAGTTCCCAATGCCGCCGCAACATGCGCCGGGCCAGTGTCGTTG
>JAEUQP010000712.1 GCA_016789645.1 Acidobacteriota bacterium
GATGGCTTGCCAGCGTAACAAATGCTGCCAAACCAGCGCCGACGGCAGCGCCTGTGCGTCGAAAATCGCCAGCACTCCACACACCACTGCAACAGTCAACGCGGTTTGGAAGGCTGTAAACAGGACTCGCCACCCCTTCAGTAATGACAGCGCCAACCAGATCAGCGCCAGCCAGAACACTCTGGCGGCCATTTGCGCTACACTCATCCAACCGCCAAGCAAAACAAATGGCGCCACGGCAATTGAACACCCAAGCGCGGCAAACGTCGCAGGCACGGCGACAATTCGATAAACCTTGCCGCCGGAATTTCGCCAGAGAACCGTAACGACTGTCGCCAGACTCGCCAATATCAAAAGCGACAACCTGACTGGATGATATGGCGCGAGCTGATATCCGAATTTGAATGCAACCGTCTGGACGATGGCCAGCAACGCCAACGTCCAGCCAATCCAGCTTGCGACAAATTGATCGCGAACCCAGGCAATGACAAACGCCGAAACAGTAAAAAACAGAATCACCAACGTCAGATGCTGAGGATCGCCAGTCACCCCAAATCCATGCCCGATCAAAATCAATAAGCTGAAGAATGCCGCCGTAACGGACGCGACTTCCTGGATCCGCGCTTCCGGTTTTCGCGCCCAGCGGCGAAACACTTCGGCAATCCCTGCGAACAACACGAACAATGACATCCACGCCAATCCGCTGGCGCGCGACCACACGCACGCAACCAGCCGAGCCGGTTCTTCGCTCCACGAAGGCAAATCGCCAATCAACACATTTGCGCCAATCAGATATGCCAGCGCAAAAAACGCCAACGCTCCAACGTGAGCCGGTTTCAAATCAAAGCTGCGAGCGAGAACAGCGCACACGATGCAATTGATCAACGCCGTGCCAATCATCGGCAACGGCCTGGGCCAGGTCAGCGCCAAGCCGCTCATCGCCAGCATCGCGCCAAATAATGCAACGCTGGTGGCAATGGTTTTGGTTTTCCCCGAAGCTGTCGCCGAGTGTCGAAACGCCATGCCAACAGCGATTGCCGGAACGGCGAACAACGTAATGAACGGGGCGAATCTGTGCAGCGAAATTGAAAACACACCCGCCTTCGCCAAAAACAACGCGCAAGGCAACAACGTCGCAAAGGAAGCGATGCCCAAAATCAAAAACACTCGGTTCGCATTGTCTTCGTCGTTTTCACCGGTTTTTGCGCGTGCGCCGCGCAATGCAGCGCCGGTTCCAAGCCAGTAACAAACCATAGGCGCAACGCCCAACCACACCATAGCCGCTTGCCGACTTTGCCAATGTTTGGCCATCAACATTGCCATCGAAGGAAGCAACGTCACCCCAGTCAGTAACCATGGATTCGACACCACCAATTTGCCCGGAGCGATGACCTTGCCCGCTTGATAGACCAGAAACAGAAACAACATCAGCGCGATCAGTTCGCCCACAACGATGATCGGCGAATTCGGTTCGGAGGTTTGCGAAAACGCAGTCATCGCCAAAAAGTTGAGCGGAACCAGCAAGGTAGAAATCGTTAACGCGCCTCGGCTGGTCGTAGGCAGTTTCCAGCGATGAGCGCTGTAAAACCCTATGCCGAACAATCCGGCAGTGACACCGACAAACACGGAAAACTTTAATAGCGGAACTGCTGTGATCTGCGCCCACAGACTGATGACCAGCGCCAGCGAACAGCCGATGATGAGCAAACCGCCTATGATCTCGCCCCAGCGTATGCTGCTTTCTTCCATAAAGGTTTCCAGCATTTCGGCAAAGGAACGGCGCGGTTCACGAGGCGGTTCTGGGAGAGTCACCGGCTTAACTGGCGGCGCAACAACTGCAGGCTTGGGCAATAGCGGAGCCGGGATTTCGGTTTCAGTTCTGACATTCAACACAGGCGTCGGAGCAGGTGGCGGCGCGACAATCGGCGAAATAACGGCCACTGGCGGCTGAGTTTCGACGGCAGGTTTGGCTTGCGGCTGAGGTCGCATTGGGCGCGTCAATCGCTCGCGCTCTTCTTCGATGGCATTCATCACGGCGCGATGCGTTGCCGGATCAATTTTGCCGAGATTCAAGAACCGATCCAATTGCCGAGCCGTCATCGCCAGATCAGTCAGCGGGTCCGGTTTGCCAGCCGGTTTCTGTGAGCGACCGCAGTTCGAACAAAACTCATCGTTCAACGACAACGCTGCGCCGCATTCAGAGCATTCTTTTTTCAGGGAAGTCAGCTTTACTGGCTGCGGCGTTTCGCCAAATAAAGCTCGAAGGATGGCGGCAATCCCCCACCAAATCGTATGACCAATGACAGTAACAATTCCCAGAACAATTATCAGGATGAACAACATTTCAGCCATCTTTGCCTCCGTCGTTTAAGGGGGAAAGAACACCGCAGAGCAACCGGCAAGCTGTCACCGAATCGCTTCTTTTGTCGGCTGCGACCGTCTGTAGCCAACTGCATTTCCAACTCAAAACAGCTTCATGGCGGCCAGGGCAACCAACATGCCACTCGATTCTTTCAACCGTTCACAGAGTATCTGGCAAAACAGTCTAAAAGGATTCGATTTATGACACTTCGTCTATTGCCACAGCTCCGGAAATTGCTACGGCACCGGTCAAAAACTTTTCGACGTAATTGCGAAGTTCTGCCAAAGAGGCATCGGAGATGATTTGAAACACACGAGTGCGGATGCCGGGCGGAATGTGTGCGGCTGTGGCGGCATCGGTGATGACAAACGAAGAAGTGCGAAGGCCTTTTTGCCAGCCTTTTTTGCGAGCGTCGCGAAAATCCAGCGCGTC
>JAEUQP010000719.1 GCA_016789645.1 Acidobacteriota bacterium
GCGCAACGCCATTAACTCCGCCAGAAGCCTGTTGAATCAGCAGATACTGACCAGGCGCAAGCGTTCCCGTCAGATCGGTTTTCTGCCAGGTCGCTCCGCTGGCTGTGCCGTACTGCACAGACCAACCCGCCAGATTCACGGTCGAACCACTGCGATTGAACAATTCAATGTAATCGTGCGTGAACGGCGCTCCGCTGTTGCCGCCGCCGCCATACACCTGACTGATGACCACGTTGCCTGGTGGCGCGGGAGCTTGCACGGTGAAGTTGATCGTCAGATTGCTGCTTCGCGATTGCGCGTCGGCGATGACGATCGGAATCATTTTCGCTCCCGGCGTTGTCATGGGTTCAACCAACGGCTGAAACGAAAACACATTGTCATTGGGCGTTACGTCTCCGTTTTGACCGTTGTCATAAAACAGCTGAGAGTTGGCGCCGCCTATGGAACTGATGTCGGCGGTCACCGTCAATCCCGTGCTGGTTGGATTCGTTCCCGGCGTCACCGTCACGGTCAGCAGCACCGCGTTGCCAAGAATCGCGGGATTGGGACTGGCCGCTCCCAACCCCGTCGGATTGGTCGGCGCTCCGCAAACGGCGGCAGGCAAAGCGTTGTTACGAGGATTTGGCGCGGAAACGGCAAAATCCGAAGCGTTGTTGTCGGTTTCCGTGCAACCGTTCATCGAGCGCAACGCCGCCGACGTTGCGCTCAAATTCCCTGTCGGCCCCGAACCTTCAAAACAATTCGCCGTCGTGCCATAGCCCAAAATATCCACGACGGTCGCTCCCGCCGGACAACTCGTGCCGCTGGCAATCAACGTGTTGGTATTGGTCAGCACGACCTTTCCGGCAGTCGCCGCCATGGCAATCGTGCCTGTGATGTCTGGCGTGGGAAGCGGCGAGCCATTCGCTCCGCCCGCTTGCTGAATCAGCAGGTACTTTCCCGGCGCAAGCATTCCGCTGAGATCGGTTTTCGACCAGGTCGTTCCGGTCGCTGAAGAGTATTGCACCGCCCAGCCGGTCAAATCCACGGTCGTGTTACCGCGGTTGAATAATTCGATAAAGTCGTTTTGAAAGCTGGCGCCACTGTTGCCGCCCGCCCCATACACCTGACTGATGACCACATCAGGCGAAATGGCTCCCATTGGCGCGGACGAAGGCGAAACAACAAAGCTCCACGCCAGTAAAGCAAGCACGAAAAATAGAAACCCGAAACCACGCAGACGAATGACCTGACCGATAGAAACGGTAAGCATAAGCGGAACCTCCAAGCTGAGTGTTGAAGGCAAGCTCCGGGGGTGGCCAAGAGAGATGCCCTGTTTTTTACCTTGTCGCAGCCGCGCGACTGCCAGAGCAGGAAACTGACCGTTGCGCGTTCGCCCTGCGGATTGGGCGGCTGTCGTTAAGTTGAAACTCAATTGATGCCGGTTGAGTTGTGTGGGTACGGCGCGAAGTCTAGCGCGGCAGGATTTCAACCGTCAATTTTCCGGCGGCCTTTGAACAAAAAAATTGGGCTGATGATTGCTCATCAGCCCATTTAACCTCACCCCTCGGAAGGAACTACGAAGTAGGAACCACTACACACGAAACACAGGAGAAAAACTAATCCTTGTCAATTCGGAGATTGTTGGTCACCGAAAAGACTCCAAACACTCCGTTGGCTGCAATAAACGCGCGCGTCGCGTCACCTTTGGTTGGCACGACGCCTTCCAATGTCACATTGCCGTTTTTGACGATGATGTGAATCGGCGGCACAGCTTGCAAACTCAACCGATCAAGACCCGGCTGGCGATAAATTGCCCGGAACGTCGCCAGCCGAATCCGATCGTCGAAGTTCGACAACGGAAGCACTTCGATCTTGTTCACCACTTCTTCAACCCCCGCTACTTTTTGCACCACGCGCTTGGCATCGCCTTTCAGCGACGGGCGCGCAACCTGACCATAAAGCGTCACCGTGCCGTCTTCGAACTTGAAACTCAGATTGTCAAACACGCTGTAAAACGGAAGCGTGACCAGTTCTTTGCGAATCTTTTTGATCGTCTTGTCGTAATCGCTGGCCTTGTCAGCGGAATTCGCCAGACTCGGCACAGCCAACATCATCAAAGCCAAAATCGCTGTTGCAAATATCTTTTTCATTGTCTCCTCCTCTGCATATTGAAAAGCTACAAGCGGCCTTTCACTACTTCATCATCCTCATTGCGCCGCCTTCGATGTGACCTTACGCAAGCGGGTTGTTCGCTGGTTTTCCGGCAACAGGAATTTTTTTAATTTCATCAGGCAAATGACTGGCTTGCTGAGAACCGGCTAAGCTTTGGCTTGCGTCGGCGGCTGAGCGCGGACAAGAATCGTCATCGAATGGCTCTCTATCTGGTTTCAACTCCAATTGGCAATCTGGAAGACATCACGTTGCGCGCGCTGAACGTGCTGAAATCCGTTGACCTGATTGCCTGCGAAGACACGCGGCACACGCGGCGATTGCTGGATCATTTCGGCATCCGCAAACCGACCGTCAGTTATCACGAACACAACGAGCAAGCCCGCACCGAGGAACTCGTTCAACTGCTGATCGAAGGAAAGTCGGTGGCCATTGTTTCCGATGCCGGAACGCCGGGGATTTCCGATCCGGCGTATCGAATCGTCCTGGCGGCCATCGAACGCGGATTGACGGTTGTACCCATTCCCGGAGCCGTAGCGGCCATCGCCGGATTGATCGCTTCGGGATTGCCGACCGATTCATTTTTGTTCGCTGGTTTTTTGCCGTCGAAAAAACTGGCCCGACGAACGCGGCTGGAAGAATTGAAACCCGAACGCGCAACGTTGGTGCTCTACGAAGCGCCACACCGAATCCGCGAAACGCTGACTGACGCGCTGGAAGTTCTTGGCGACCGCCAAGCTTCGCTGGCGCGCGAACTGACGAAGCTTCATGAACAATTTCTGCGCGGCACGTTGTCAGAACTCGTCGCGCATTTCGCCGAACAACAACCGCGCGGAGAGATGACGCTTGTCATCGCCGGAAACGCCAAAGATAATTTGGCTCCGGTCGAAACAGG
>JAEUQP010000729.1 GCA_016789645.1 Acidobacteriota bacterium
GCCAAAGCCGTTTTTCAAACATCACTAGCCAGCTCGCTTGGCACCATGGCAGAGCCCATCGCTGCGGTCGTGCGAACCGGAATTCAACTCAATATCATTCTGGCTGTGTTCAATATGATTCCGGTTCCTCCGTTGGATGGCAGCAAAGTGCTGATGAATCTGTTGCCCGATTCGATTGCCGAATCGTACGCGCAAATTCCTGACTGGTCGGGCTTCATCGTGCTGTTTTTGCTGATGCAAGTTGGGTTTATCACCGCATTGATGTTGCCGATTTTCCGATTTGTGGATTATTTGCTCTACCTCTAACCGACAGCAGATTCTCCCTGCCACATTCAAACTATGAAACGAATCGTTAGTGGAATGCGCCCGACCGGCAAATTGCACCTGGGCAATTACGAAGGCGCGCTGAAAAACTGGGTCAAATTGCAGGACAGCTACGAAAGCTTTCATTTCGTGGCCGACTGGCACGCGCTGACCAGTGATTATGCCGACACTTCGAAGATCAACGAAAACTCCATTCTGATGGTGACGGACTGGCTGGCAGCCGGGCTTGATCCCAACAAAGCGACGATCTTTGTGCAATCCTTGGTTCCCGAACATGCCGAGTTACACATTTACTTTTCGGCGGTAACGCCGCTCGGCTGGCTGGAACGCGTGCCGACGTACAAAGAGCAGCGCGAAAACATCACCGACAAAGACCTGAGCAATTATGCGTTTTTGGGCTATCCGGTGCTGCAAGCGGCGGACATTTGCATGTACAAAGCGCATTACGTGCCGGTCGGTCAGGATCAAGTCGCCCACGTTGAACTGACGCGCGAAATCGTTCGCCGCTTCAACAACTTTTATGGCGACGTCTTCCCCGAACCCGAAGCTCTGTTGACCGCGTCGCCGAAACTGACTGGAACGGACGGACGCAAGATGTCGAAAAGTTACAACAATACGATTGAGTTGAGCGATTCGGCAGACGTGATTCAGGCCAAAGTTCGCCAGATGATTACCGACCGCACACGCGTCAAGAAAGTTGATCCCGGTCATCCCGAAGATTGCGACGTGTGCCAGATGCACCGAATGTTCGTTGCCGCCGGAGTCGCCGATCAGTTCGACGACGATTGCCGCAACGCGCGCATCGGTTGCGTAGATCGCAAGAAGGCTCTGGCTCAGGCGATGATTGATTACCTGGCTCCGATCACCGAACGCGTCAATTATTATCGCGATCACCAGGACGAAGTTCGCGACATCATTCTGGAAGGTTCCAGACGCGCACGCGAAGAAGCCGGTCGCGTGATGGGTGAAGTCCGCCGCGCGATGAACATCTCCTGGTCGTAAATTCCAATGAGCGAAGACCTGAAATTCGGCAGCTTCAATCCTGAAGTTGATTACCGTCGTCGTGCCGGGGCTTATGCCGTCATTTTTGACGAACAAGGCCGTTTTGCCTCGGTCAAAGCCAGAAAAGGATTCTTTCTTCCCGGGGGTGGAATCGAGGCAGGTGAATCGCTGGAAGAAACGCTCATCCGCGAAGTTCGTGAAGAATGCGCGCACGAAGTCATCGTTGGCCGATTTCTCGGCAGCGCGATTCAATATCACAGCGAATCGAATGGCAGCCGCCACTGGGAATTTCATTGCTCGTACTTTGCGGCGGAATTTGGAACACGGCTGGATGGCCAACCGGAGCACGAATTGATCTGGCTGGAATTGAGCGAAGCCGACCAATTGAAATTCGACATTCACCGCTGGGCAATCAATCAAGTCAGTACCGCGACCGTTCGGGAGCGACTGGAAACTCAATGACAGAAACGAAAACCAAAAAGAAAGCAGCGGTGGCGTTGTTGGAAGACACGCCAGAGCAGAGCGAAGACGACCGGCGCGACAGTTATCGCGTCAAGCTGGAAATCTTCGAAGGCCCGATGGATCTGCTGCTGTACCTGATCAAAAAAGACGAAATCGAAATCAAAGATATTCCGATTGCTCACATCACCAAACAATACCTGGAATATCTGACCTTGATGCGCGAACTGGACATTTCCATCGCCGGAGATTTTCTGGTGATGGCTTCGACGTTGATTTACATCAAATCGAAGATGCTGTTGCCGCCTGCGCCCAAGATCGAAGGCGAAGAAGATTTGGTCGAAGACCCGCGCGCCGAACTGATCGAGCGGTTGTTGGAATACCAGAAATTCAAATCGGCGGCTCAGATGCTGCATTCGCGCGGCGAAATCGAATCGGCCAGCTTTCCGCGCGGCCAACTCGAAACGGACAAAAATAACCCGGAAGTGTCGGCGACGGTTTTTGATCTGTTGCGGGTGTTTCGCGAAATCCTGAAACGTGTTGAATCCGAAGCCCAGATGGAAATCCAGCGTGAGGAAGTCACGATGGCTGAAAAGCTGGCG
>JAEUQP010000812.1 GCA_016789645.1 Acidobacteriota bacterium
TTCAGTTGTTGAAGATCAAACAAAACGCGAGGAGCCGACCGTGATGATTCCTAAAACCTTTCTTCCACGAAGGCACACGAAGAAAACACGAAGGGATTTGTTGGGGCTTTTGTTCCGGGGAAAGACCGATGGCGCAATGCCGTTTCACCGCAGAGGCGCAAAGAACGCAGAGGGAGCGCAGAGTGATTGGCCAGAAAGCTCTCCCTTCTTTCTTCTCCGCGCAGGCTCAGCGTTCTCTGCGTCTCTGCGGTTGAAAAAACTCCCTCGAACTCTCTTTCCTTTCTTCGTGCCTCTTCGTGTGTCTTCGTGGGGAAAATTCTTTCTGAAATTAGCGATGTTGCTGGCGATTTGTTTGGCCGCGAGTTTGCCGACGGCGCAGGCGCAGCGGAAAGCTCCGCGTCCGCCGAACTATTTGTTTATTGCCGTGGATGATTTGAACGATTGGGTGGAACCGTTGGGCGGGCATCCGCAAGTCAAAACGCCGAACTTCACGCGGTTGGCCAAACGCGGCGTGACGTTCACCAACGCGCACACACAATCGCCGCTGTGCAATCCTTCGCGGGCGAGTTTGTTGTCGGGATTGCGGCCTTCGACGACGGGGTTGTACACCCTGCAACCGGGCGTTCGCGCCGTTCCAGCGCTGAAAGAACACGTTATGCTGCCGCAGTATCTGATGGCGAATGGCTACGTCACGTTCAACGCCGGAAAGATTTTTCACGATGGTTCGGTCAAACCGGAAGAACGCGAACGCGAGTTCAATGTGTGGGGAGAACGCGGGCCGATGCCGTATCCGGCGGCAAAATTCGTCAACACGCCGGACACAATCAAAGCGATGGATTGGGGCGTGTTTCCCGAACGCGACGAAGATCAGGCTGATTGGAAAATTGCTGATTCCGCCATCGCGTTTTTGAAATCGGCTTCGACCGAGAAACCGTTTTTCGTTGGCGCAGGATTTCGATTGCCGCATGTGCCGTGTTTCGCCTCGCAAAAATGGTTTGATCTGTATCCTGACTCGACGTTGCAAATGCCTCCGGTCAAAGCCGACGACCGCAACGACGTGCCGGACTTTGCCTGGAACTTGCACTGGAAATTGCCGGAACCACGTTTGTCCTGGTTGCAATCCAACAACCAATGGCGTCCGCTGGTGCGGGCGTACTTGGCTTCGATCAGCTTTATGGATTCGCAAGTCGGGCGGTTGCTGGATGCGCTCGACGCCAGTCCGCACGCTGACAACACGATCATCGTGTTGTGGTCGGATCACGGCTGGCATCTGGGCGAGAAAGGAATCACCGGCAAAAATTCGCTATGGGAACGTTCGACGCGTGTGCCGCTGATGATTGCCGGGCCAGGCATTGCCAAAGGTGTGAAAACCAATCGTCCGGTGGAGTTGCTGGATTTGTATCCGACGTTGATTGAGTTGAGCGGTTTGCCCGCGCGAAAGGAACTGGAAGGGCACAGCCTTGCCACGCTGCTGAAAAATCCAAAAGCCGCGCGTCCTTGGCCGGCAATCACGACGCATAACGTGGGCAATCATTCCGTGCGGTCAGAACGTTGGCGGTACATTCGGTACGCCGACGGTTCCGAAGAGCTTTATGATTGCCAGACCGATCCGAACGAATGGACGAATCTGGCCGGGAATTCACGCTTCGCC
>JAEUQP010000829.1 GCA_016789645.1 Acidobacteriota bacterium
GCTGTTGGCGGCGCGCGGCAGCGCTTTGACGTTGGCGGCGAACTTGTCGAATTCGTCTCCGCGCGAGAGGTAAAACTCCACGTTCGAGGTGTAAAAGGCCGACACCGTTTCGCGCTGTTCGTTCAGGTAGGCGGCAATCTGTTTCAGCGCATGACTTCCCGCCAGATCGCCAGTGACGGGAATGACCAGATTGCGGCCTTGCAAGGATTTCATAACCTGAAAGTCGTCCTCGCTGGCCAGGTAGTTGCACTGTTTGCCGGTCAGGTCTTTTTCCAGCGTCAGGTCGCGGTAATTCGGGTAGTAATACCGCGAGCCGCGTCCGTGCGTCGTGAATTTCAAATCCAGGCCGCTGGTGAAAAACTCCGTGTGCATGCGTTTGATCGTGGCGAATTCGGCTTCGCTGATTTTGATGCCGTAGCTTTTGATTTTGGCGGACAGCGCGGCGTGCGCGGCGTCGAAAAGTTTGGTGTCTTTCGGGGTCTTATCAATGTATTCGACAATGTCTTTGATGTTTCGCGCGTTCCAGGTGTTCAAATCCGCAGGAACCGGTTTGCCCAAAAACAGGCACAGATATTCGATGCGATTGCGCGCCGATTCAAACAGGGCTTTGAACAGCAGATGCTGCAACAGATTGTCGCGGCGAATGTCCACCATGAAAGCAATGTTCGGGCGAATCTGGGCGATGTACGAAAAGCTCTGGTCGGGACCGACGCCGATGAAAGCTCCACCGCTGATTTTCATCTGTCGCATCTTGCCCATCACGTGCAGGTAAGACGTTTCGTTGGAAATCAGGTTGTCCGTGTCAAAGTAGCCGTTGGACTCAGAAAGTTTCTGGCTGAGCGCGGCGAATTCTTGCAGCGACAACGACCGGTCGGCAGGTTCCAGCGGCGCGGGATTGCCAGGACTGGAAGATTTGTCCGGCGGTTTCGGCGGCGGTGTTTTTTCCTGAACACGAGCCGGTTGGATCAGCGCGCAAAAGATCAGCAACAATAAAAACAGTTTTCTTGGCATCGTGTTCCTCTTCTTACCGCAAGTGAAAGAAACAACGGAACAAACGGAAATAACAGAATGAACGGAAATGTTGATTGGTATTTTCCGTTTGTTTCGTTATTTCCGTTTGTTCCGTATTCTCCTTTTTGAGTCTTGGGCTGCGGTATTGCAGCCGTGGTGGCGCGATTGATTCAGCTACTCGACGCCTTTTACGTCCCAGACCATCTCGGCTTGCCAGTGATTCTTTTGCAGGAACGGCAGGTACTCGCGTTCGCCGCGCACGTACACTCCTAAAAAGGCGATGCTGTACGAATTGATGATGGCGTAAGTCGTTTCCATCGAAGTGTAGTTGAACTCCGCGCCTTCGCCGCCGCGTTTGCCTTTGCCAACGCCGTCGCCAAAGTTCTTGTCAATTTTGAAGATGTCGGTGAACGAATAATGTCCGCCGTCTTTCATCGCCAGCAGGAATCCGTCACGCTGGTGTTTGGCAAAGACGTCGCGGATGCGGGCGTTGCCTTTGGGACCGATGGTGCGGTCTTCTTCGCCAAGCATGTACAGCGAAGGAACAGTCAGGTTGGTGTGAGTTTCGGGCGCGCCGGACATGGCGATGACGGCTTTGAAACGCGGATCGGCGTCGGCGACGCGAATGGCGGTCATGGAACCAAAGGACATTCCGGCGGCGACGGGTTTGCTCAGGTCAAGTTTGCCGGAAAAACGACTGTCGGCTCCACCGTTCCACAGCGTCATTTGATCGAGCAGAAAACTCATGTCTTTCGGACGATCCACGGCGGAATTTTCGCGCTGGTCGTTGCGATAAAGAATCGGTTTGCCTTTGATGATCGTCACGCGCGCGTTGGCCGTGTGGTCGGCAGAAACGACGACATAACCGTGACTGGCCAGGTAATCGCACCAGAAAGTGTTTTGCGTGCGCGTGCCTCCGTTGCCGTGCGAAAAAACGATCAGCGGGAATTTGCCTTCGCGGACGCGAGCGTCGCGCACCGCCGAATTCCAGAACGTTTCGTTCATTTCCGCGGCGGATTTTTTGTAGGCCATCTTCAGCAAGGTTTCGAACTGCGGAGTGATTCCGCCGGGAATGAAGTCGCTGAATTTGTTCTTTGGTAAATTGTGCGCATCGTCAGAAGCCGGATACCAGATTTCCGTCACCAATGTGCGAGCTTCGTTGGTGGCAGCGTCCGTTCGGCTGTGGTCAACCAGCACGGTGGTTGTTACGCCGACCGGAAATGTGCCGGGTTTCATCGGGTCCGTAGCCTTGGTTGCGGCGCGATGAGGTTGCGGAATGGTGGCAATCGTCAGAGCGAGCAGCAGGGAAGCGAAAAACACAGGTCGTTTCATCAACAGGTCTCCTTCTCAAGGATTTGGGATTTCGAGTATAGTTCGAGCGCGATTTAAGCACAGAATTTATCGAGCAACCAAAGTAAAAACTCAAAACGGAGGCTTCATTTAACCTTTATGCCTACACCCGCAAAATCATCCAAAAAGAAATCGGCAAAAACTCCTTCAA
>JAEUQP010000446.1 GCA_016789645.1 Acidobacteriota bacterium
ATCCAGATTGAGCGAGTCGCCGAACTCGTAGGGCTTCGATGATTCGTAAGCTTCGACGCCGGTCGAAAGATATTTGGTGTCGTGCCGACCGAGCGCGGATTTGCCTACGCTGGACATCAAATTCTTCAGTGTCTTGTAGCCTAGAAAGTCTATGCCTTTGTCGGTGACTTCAAATTTGATGTTCGGCTTTTTGAATTCGTCGGTTTGGCCGGGGCTGGTTTGCTGCGGCGCGCGTCCTTCGCCATCGCCCAACAATCCGTCAATCGCTTCCTGATCGCCTTGTGCGGCCAAGTAGCCTTCCTGAATCAACCGCTGAATCAACCGATCAATCAATTCGTCCAGGCGGTGATCGCGCGCGTTGCCGTTTTCGTCAAAAAGCTGGTTGTACTGCTCTTGGTCGAGCAATCCGGAATCGCGCAAGGCTCGTTTGATCGCCCGCCGCAGTTGTTCCAGTGCGTCTTCGGGGTCGAAGTCGTTGAAGTCGTCGTCAAAATCGTTTGACCAACCGCGCTGCCAGCGATTGCGAAACTGGTCTTCGAACCCGCTCTGCAACAAATGATCCGCCAGGGCCGCCATCAATTCTTCCAAACTGAGGTCGTCCCAATTGTCGCCTGTCCATTTTGAGTATTTGGTGAAACGCATAATTCAATTCACTCTCCCCCCGCTCCAATCGTCGAAGGTTTGGCGTCGGTTGGGTTTTTCCGGCGTCGCCTGGTTGTAACTGGTTTTGCCTTTTTCTTCGTTGCGGGCGAGTTTCTTTTGCGAATGCAAGCCTTCCAGAATCAATTCGCAAGCGGCGATTAACGCTCCGCCGGATTCGACTTCGACCTTGCTGCTACGCGCGGCTTCGATCAAGCCTTTGACCTTACGAAGTTGGTTCAAGGCTTCTTCTTCGGTCATCACATCGCTCAAGGCCAGCGATTTGCCGTGATTGAAATGATCCATCACTTGCCGGAAATCTATGCCGCTGTAATGTTCGGTGAAGACTTCGCCGCAAGCTCGGCGAATCAAATCACGCGCGATGCGCTCGGCTCCAACCTGTTCGCCTTCGTATTCCAGTTCCAGCTTGCCGGTGATGGAGGGAATAGCCGTGTACACATCGCTGATGCGCGGCACGGCCAGCAATTCACCGTTTTGCAGCGCGCGGCGTTCGGCGTTCGACACGACGGTTTCCATCACGGAAATTGGCAGCCGCTGGCTGACGCCGGAGCGTTTATCAATGCGTTTGTCATTGCGGGCGACAAACGCGATTTGTTCGACGACTTCAAAAATCAGATCGGGCACTTCCAGGTTTAGTTCGTCGCCTTCGCGTTCCGTCCAGGCTTCCTGTTTGGTGATGGAAATACCCAGTTCGACTGAGGCCGGATAATGCGTTTGGATTTCGGCTCCGATGCGGTCTTTCAGCGGCGTGATGATTTTGCCGCGCGCCGTGTAATCTTCAGGGTTGGCGGAAAAGACCAGCATGACATCCAGCGGCAATCGAATCGGATAGCCTTTGATCTGCACGTCGCCTTCCTGAAGGATGTTGAACAATCCAACCTGAATTTTTCCGGCCAGGTCAGGCAGTTCGTTGATGGCGAAAATGCCTCGGTTGGCGCGCGGCAACAGGCCGTAATGAATCGTCAATTCGTCGGAAAGCAGATGGCCTCCGCGAGCGGCTTTGATCGGATCCACGTCGCCAATGATGTCGGCGATGGTCACGTCGGGCGTCGCCAGCTTTTCCACATAACGCGCATCGCGGCCAACCCAGGCAATCGGCGCATCGTCGCCTTGTTCCGCCAGCAACTGTTTGCCGTAAGCGCTCAAGGGAGCAAACGGATCATCGTTGATTTCCGAACCGGCGAGTGCCGGAATTTCTTCGTCAAGCAAGCTGGTCAGTTCGCGCAAAATCCGGCTTTTGGCTTGTCCGCGCAGGCCCAAAAGAATGATGTTCTGCCGGGCCAACAGTGCGTTGACCAACTGCGGAATGACCGTGTCTTCGTATCCGAGAACACCGGGAAACAAGGTTTCGCCCAATTGCAGGCGTTTGATCAGGTTGTGACGAATTTCCGATTTGACCGGGCGGCTGCGATAACCGGCGGCTTTCAACTCGCCGAGCGTTTGCGGTTTGGGCATGGAACTGACGACCTCGCTTACGTGAAATTGGTTGATGTTGTGACAAAGAGTTTCATGGACTAACAATTCGATCTTAGTCGTCGCTCGCTGAAGTCGCAAGCAAGGGACTTGGCAAACAGAAGAGGGCTGCCAATTGCGGCAGCCCTTTGTTCAACAAGCAAGCTTTTTGGGTACGATCTAGCGGTTTTTCATCAAGTGATACAACGCGCCGCCGCCGCCGCCGATCAAGGCTCCGGCAGCCGCGCCTTTTTTACCGCCCGCCGCCGCGCCGATGCCCGCGCCAATCGCTGCCGGAGCGGCAATCGTCAGCGCCGTTTTCAGCTTGGAACTTTTCCGCTTGGCCGGATAGCTTGCCGGTTTGTACACCGTTTGCTGTCCTGCGCTGTAAGCAGTCGGTTGTGCTGCGTTTGGTTGCGCCTGATACGCGTCGGCATATCCTTTCTTGAAGCCTTCGTTATAACCTTCGCGTTCAGTTGCCACGGTGGCATTGGTCTGGCCGGTTTTTCCGGCAGCAAAACCATCGTCATAACCGACCTGAAAATCTTTCAGGTAAAACGTCTGGGCTTCACTGGCCGCCGCGGGCTGCGGTTGTGAAGCAGTCAATGCCGTGGGATTTGTCTCGGCCTGGGTGTTTGGCGAATCAGTCATTCGACCGAAGGTGTACCCGGACAACAACGTTGCACAGGCCAACCCAGTAGCGATGATTCTTTGTTTGAAAGTCATCGTGATTCCTCCTAGAAGTTTAAGTTGACAATCAGGGGGAAGAAATTGAGATCGCTCCATAACTTTGCAAGCTCAATGCCAGTTTATGATTAGCCAGCTAAGTCCTTCGTTTTCAGCATGCTGCAAATTTTTCACAGCTATCTTGTGTACGCATATCGAATGCTGGTTTTAACAAACCACACGATACGGTTCAGTCTGAAAAGTTTCGCCGCGGTGAAACCTTTTTCCCGAACCGATCACTTACCCCGCGTCTGACAATTCCAAAACCACTTCAACAAAAGGGGAGAGAGCTATGAACAGGAAACTTTGGGCCAATATTGTGTGTGTCTTGATGGCGATGTGCGTGCTTGGGCTGACGGCGCTGGCGCAGGAAAAAGGGTTGAGCTGTGATGACAACTGGGGGAACGGCGACCGTGCAGGACATTGTGTGTTGAAAGAACAAACACTTGCCGCAACAGGATCCTTGGCGGTGGACGGCAAAAAGAACGGCGGGGTTTCGGTCAAAGGGTGGGATCGTGGAGAAGTCCTGGTGCGCTCCAAAATTCAAAGCTGGGGAAACACCAAAGCCGACGCCATTACAGTTGCCAATCAGGTCTTGGTCATCACCGCCAATTCGAGCATTTACGCCGAAGGGCCGACAATAAATGGCGACCAATCGTGGGCGGTCAGTTACGAAATCTTTGTGCCGCGCAATTCCAATTTGTCATTGAAAGCGCACAATGGCGGAATTTCGATTTCCAACGTTCGCGGGCAGATTGAATTTTCGACGACCAATGGCGGCGTGAACCTGAAAAATCTGGCGGGCAATGTCAAAGGCACGACTAAAAATGGCGGTGTCAACGTTGATCTGGATGGCAATCGCTGGGATGGCGCAGGCCTGGACGTGACAACGACCAACGGCGGCGTCAATGTGCGCGTGCCGGAAAATTATTCGGCCCGTCTGGAAACCGGAACAGTCAATGGCGGAATGAAGACCGAGATCCCAATGACTGTCCAAGGCGAAATCAGTCGAAACTTGTCCGTTGATCTGGGTTCCGGCGGAGCGCCGATCAAAGTCCGCACCACCAATGGCGGCGTTTCGGTTAAACGCCAAAGTATGAAGTAACGACTTCCTCTGCGGAGGCACAAAGAGCGCAAAGGCAGCACAGAGGGAACCCTTTGCGCGACTTTTGCGCTCTTCGTGTTTTGCGAAGATCACTTTTCCTGCCAGCCCAAATTCTGCTTTGCATAAAAAAAAGCCGTGCTATACTCCGCCCGCTTTTGGCGAACAATAACCAAACAGAACTCAGCCGTAAGCCAACAGCAATCAATCGTTCAGCACTTGACGTGCAGTACTTGAAATTACTTGGCCCCTATCAAAGACCCCTTGGAATCAAATCACGGTTGCAAAGGACGAATGATTCAGCAATGAAATGAAGCGCTTGGTCACGAATGATTTTGATCGCGTGGAACAGGCATTTCTGACAACTCAATTCGATCTCCGACATCAGTCATCAGGCTCCGCAAATCAGCCCGGAGTGTTTAAGCCATGAGCTTTAAGGAGGACTAGCATGCTCTCGAAAGACTGGGACAAGCGAAAGAAACAATACGATTTCATCATTATCGGTTCCGGTTACGGCGGAGCCATCACTGCGGCGCGTATTACCGCCGCCAACCCGAAACCTTCCGTTTGCATTCTGGAACGCGGCAAAGAATGGGAAGTCGGCAAATTTCCCGACGACATTCACGAAGTCAAACGCAGCGTTCGTCACGATGTGTTCAATCCCACTGGCTTATACGACTTTCAACTTTTCCCGGATATTTCTGTCATGAAAGGCAGTGGACTTGGCGGCACCTCGCTCATCAACGCCAACGTTGCCATCGTTCCCGACGGAGAAACGTTCGAACAACTGGCCTGGCCAAAAACCATCAAGCTGCCGGAATTGCTGCCGTTTTACGAAAAAGCCAAAACGATGCTCGGCGCGCGTCCGAACAAACGCGGAACGGCTTCGGGCGCGAACGCATTGCTGAAGGTCAAAGGCTTGGACAGGCGCGCGCAGGAACTTGGCATGAAAGAATTCGCCTTGGACATTGTCGTCACGCAGGAAGATGGCAAAAACGCCGCGGGATTCGATCAAAAAGCCTGCAACGATTGTGGCGATTGCGTCACCGGTTGCAACGTCGGAGCCAAGAACACGCTGTACATGAATTATCTGCCGACGGCGGCGAAACAGGGCTGCGACATTTTCACCAAAGTCGAAGTGAAGTGGATCGAAAAGCTGGAAAGTGGCTGGCGTGTTCACGGCATACGATACAAAACGCTCAGCTCTGAAAAGTTCACGTTGGACGCCCGCAATGTGATTTTGTCCGCCGGTTCGTTGGGCACGCCGGAAATCTTGCTACGGTCGGAAATGCGCGGCCTGTCATTGTCGCCCAAGCTGGGAACGCAGTTTTCCGGCAACGGAGATTTTTTTGCGATGGCGTACAACACCGATCATCAACTGAACACGATGGGCTTTCCCGGCAAGAAATCGAATCACGAATGGGCGAAGCGAGGCAACGCTCCTGGCCCCAGCATCGTCGGCGCAGTCCGATACAATTTCGGCAATAACACTCCGCTCGAAAAACGAATTCTGATCGAAGATTTCTCCGTCCCAAGCTCTTATCTGGGATTGGCGATGGGCGCGTTGAAGCTCTTCGGCCAAGCGGGCGAAGACACGGACATCGGTGACGAAACGCAGGAACGGCGTCGCATTCGCAAAGACAATCCGTTCAGTCCGTACGATTACAAACCCAATGAAGGCGCGTTGAACCAGTCCATGCTCTACCTGATTATGGGACACGACGATGCGAAAGGAACGCTGAACCTTCGCCACGAAAACGGTCACGTCGAAATTGATTGGGACAACGCCGGTCGCCAACAAGTGTTCAATCTCATCAACGAAGAAATCCGCCGTCACGCGCGCAGCCTGGGCGGAACATTCCTGACCAATCCGCTGTGGAGCATCACGCCAACCAAAAATCTGTTGACGGCACATCCGCTGGGCGGAGCACCGCTCGGCGACGATTACCAGCACGGAGCCGTGGACGAATTCGGGCGCGTGTTCAAAGGAGATGGCAGCGTTTACGACGGATTGTTTGTTGCCGATGGTTCTCTGGTCGCGACAGCTTTGGGCGTCAATCCGTTTCTGACGATTTCGGCGCTATCCGAACGCATCGCCGATCGCATTGTTCGCCACCTTGGCGGCGAAGCCTTCCCGACGCGTCCGGCGAAAGTCGTCGTGCCTGACCTGAAACCGCAAGACGCGTTGAATTACAAAGAAGCCGATCTGGAACGAATCTTCAGTCGCACGGAAACCCAAAGCATCGAAAAAATGGCCAACAACGGCGGCATCAATATTGATACCGACAAAGGCCTCATCCGCAACGACACCGGTTGGAAAGGCGTGTTTCCCAAAGGGCACGTGCTCAACCGGTTTTCGACGGCGCTGCATACCAGTTTCAAAAAACAGTTCACCAAACAGCCAGACGGCAAATTGACTGGAGTGACCAGCGACGCCGACGGCGTGATTGACGCCCTGAACACGCTGGAAGAAATCAACATCACCAAACGCACAGGCACGCTGGAACCCGGCAAATACATTTTGCTGCGGTATACAGAACCGGAATGGCGCGCGTTTTACGACATCTTCAAAGTCATCAACGACGATTTGCTAATTGGGCGAGTTTATCTGGGCGAATATCCGAACGGCCATCGGCTGTTCACGTTCCCGATGGTCAGAGCGTACGGGCTGGATCACATGACCGTCGCCGATCACAAAACTATTTGGGACAACGCCGCTCTGCCGACCAAAGACCAACTCAATGGCCTGTGGGAAATGCGAATGATCAGCAACGCCAACAACACTGGCGTGGTGGCGTATCTGAAGTTCGATCACAAACCTGACGGACGGCTAGAAGCTCGATACCAGTTTCTGGGTTTCTTTGAAGGGCTGGCCGATGCCAGTTTCGGGCAAGACCATTTCCGCATGGATGATTTCACGCCGTTTCACGATGAAATCCGCTTTGTGAATTCAGATTTGCTGATCGGCCAATACTTCACTGACGCGCGACCGGCGTTGTTGCCGTTGTTCGGGCCGGATTCGCTGGGAATTTTTCACCGCGAAAACGATGCGAATGACAACGTGCGGTTTGGATTCAAATACTGGTTGCGTCGAAGTCCAATGACGAACTTGCCGACGAATTTTTTCCTGCGCCCGTTGCTGGATGTGCGCATGCCCGAAGGCACCGGGTTGACCTTTACCGAAGAAATGAAAGGCGCGTATTTTGCGGACTTCAATCCGCCCGTCGGAGCCGAAGGCGACAAACAAATTGGAGCCAAACCCGCTGCCGAAGGCGTGGAATGCACCTGGGATATGCGAATCACCGCTCGCGATCTGAACGAATTCATCGAAGGTTGGGATCACGAAGCGCGCATTGACGGCACGGTGCGCTTTGCCAACTTCAACGGGCAGGGACAGATGATTTGCACGATCAACGGCTCCAAGAGTTTTTTCAATTACATGCGCGTCAATCCGGAAACGCAGGAAACCGAAATGCTTTATCGCATTTACTTTTTCGCAGGGCCGGGGAAGGAATATCTGTTCAGCGGTCGCAAGTTTTTGCAAAAAGACGGACACGGCGGAACAGGCATTCGGGAAATCGTCCATGACTTTACGACGCTATATGGGCGATTGTTTGAAATCGCGCCGGACAAATCACAGCGGCAGATTGGTTCGGCGTTGATGAAGTTTCGCATTGCAGAAGATTTGGACGCTGTTCGCAGCTTCGCCGAATAC
>JAEUQP010000892.1 GCA_016789645.1 Acidobacteriota bacterium
GACGCGCGGCCAGCAGTTCGGGATCGCAGTTTGGAGTTGTTGGTGGCAGGCGGCGAAAACTCCATTGCAGCGTTAAGGCAAGTCCGCGAACAATCGGATCAAGCCGAGGTTCGCTGCGCCGCCGTGTTTGCGCTCGGCAGAGTTGCGACTGCGGAATCGGCCAAAGCCGTTCGCGCGGCACTGGACGATGCGGACTTTCAGGTTCGCATCGCGGCGGCTCATGTGGTCGGATTGAGCAAAGACACTGAAGCCGTCGAACGATTGGCCGCAATGGTCAAACGCGATGAACCGGCAGCGCGTCGAAATGCGGCCACGGCATTGGGACAAATTGGCGAGCGCCGAGCCGTTGCGGCGTTGCTGGATGCCGCCGCTGATGCGCAGGATCGGTTCATCGAACACGCCATCATTTATTCGCTGATTCAGTTGAACGAATCAGGCAGCCTTGTCGCCGCGTTGAAATCGCCTGCCGCTGGGACACGCAAAGCTGCGTTGATCGCGCTCGACCAATTGGACAACAGTCCGATTGTCGCGGCGCATGCCGCTCCGTTTTTGGGCGAAGCCGATGCGGCTCTGCGAAAAACGTCGCTATGGGTGTTTTCCCGGCATGCTGACAAAACGGAATGGGCAAACGCGGCGATGGCGTTTTTGCGAAACCGCCTCGGGGCCGACAAGTTCGATGCCAATGAGAGCGATTCGGTCAGAGACGCCTTGCTGGCGTTTGTCGCCGACGCCGAAGTGCAAAGCCTGATTGCCGAATCGCTGGACAACGAACAGTCGAGCGTCGAACGGCAATTGTTTTTACTGGAAGTCATCGAGCGCTGTTCATTGAAACAATTGCCCGCAACGTGGGAACAGGTCATCGCCCGGCGGTTGCAGGCTTCTCAAACTGGGGAAGCGCAAATTCGCGCGCGAACGATCAGTGTCATTCGTTCGCGTCGCATTGCCAGCCTGGACAATGAACTGCGCCAGATTGCGGCGAGTTCGTCGGAACCGACAGATTTGCGGCTGACGGCATTAAGCGCGCTGGTGACGCGCAACCCGAAACTGGACGCCGCCGCTTATGAATTTCTGCTGGGCGTGCTGACGCCGGAAACTGATCCGGCGTTGCGATTGTCTGCTGCGCAAAATCTGGGGCAAGCCGAATTGACGCGCGAACAGTTGCTGCAACTGGCGAAACAGGTTTTGCCGAAAAGCGATTCGTTGACGCTGACGACGTTGCTGGATGCGTTCCGCTCCGCCAATGATGAAGAAATCGGGCAGACGCTGGTTGCGGCGCTCAATCAACCGGACGTGAACCTGGAATCTGTTGGCGGCAAACGATTGGAACAGGCGTTTCAGAATTTCCCGGAATCGGTTCGCGCGGCGTCGAAGTCGTTGCTCAATCGTTTTGCCGAAGAAGAAGCCGCGCAATTGAAAAAGCTGCGCGAACTGGAACCGCTGCTCACCGCAGGCGGAGACGTGGGCAATGGGCGCAATGTCTTTTTCGGCAAACGCGGCGGATGTTCGGTGTGTCATACGATCGGATTGGAAGGCGGGCGCGTCGGGCCTGACCTGACTTCGATTGGCGCGATTCGTTCCGGTCACGACATTTTGGAGGCGATTGTGTTTCCCAATGCGACCTTTGTTCCCGGCCACGAACCGCGCCGCGTGACGACCAAAAGCACGAATCAGGTTTACACCGGAGTCATCAACGACTTTGAATCCACGCGCGATGCCATCGTGCTGATGTCCGGGCCGAACGATAAAGTGCGCATTCCGCGTGACGACGTCGCGTCCATCAAAGCTTCGTCGGTGTCGCTGATGCCCGAAGGTTTTGCCACGCAATTAACCCAGAAAGAACTCACCGATTTGCTGGCGTTTCTCAAAGCTCAGAAATAATCGTTTGACGCGAATGATTTCCGTCGTTCGTCCGTGAGCGAGAGTGATGGAATTGCTGGAAATTGTCTGAGGCGATGGTGTACATTCCGTTTGCCTGAACTCCACCTCAACAAGGCTCGTGAGCCTTGGGAGTCAAGGTTGTTTTTGTCCCCCAACCGAACTTCAACACTCACAGCAACTGCACTGAAGGACAAAATGATGAAACGATTCCGCACACACACCAAAGCCAGTAGTTTATCTTCAAAACCGCTAGCAAGGTTTTTTACAAAACGAAGCATTTTATCAAGCGCATTTTTCATGTTGCTGGCGGTGGTCGGTTGGCAATTGCCCGGTTGGGGAGCGGCGGCGGTGAGTTATTCGCGGTCTGTGTTGACCGCCTCAACCGCCAACGCGACTGTTTCGACAAATGCGGCGGTGATTCCGGTCACGATTGATGTGTTGCCCGGTCAACAATCCAAGGTGATTGACCTCGGCTCAACCGGTACGTTGGAAACGGCGATTTTGGGCAGCGCGAGTTTTGATGTTGCGACCATCGCTCCGGCGTCGCTCAGATTGTCAGGCGCGCCGATCATCAAACAAAAAACGCCCAGCGGATTTGTGCCCAAACAAAACCAGCAGAGCGATTCTGGTGGGAATGCCAAACCTGTATACAAACTCGATTACGTCTTGCGAGACGCCAACGGTGACAACCGGTTGGATTTCGTCTTTCGGATTTCGATTCCGTATCTGACCGGATTGACTGCAGGAACACGCACTGTGGTGTTGACCGGTAAAACCACCGCCGGAGACGACCTTTCCGGTTCGCAAACCGTGCAGGTGACAGGTTCGCCAATTTTGGGCAACGGCAGTTCGCCCAATTCGCCCAGCCAGTTTTGCAATTCCGCTCCGATCACCATTAACGACAATGCTCCGGCCAATCCGTATCCTTCAGCCATCACCGTGTCGGGCATGTCCAATCTGATCAGCAAAGTGACCGTGACGTTGACCGGATTGAGCCACAGTTTTGCCGATGACGTCAGCATTCTGTTGGTCAGCCCGGATGGAAAAGCCATCGAGTTGATGAGCAATACCGGCGGCACGAATGTGCTGGCCAATGTCAATTTGACGTTTGACGATGCTGCTGCCAATTACCTGCCGAATGCGGCGGCCATCGCGTCCGGAACGTTCAAACCGACCCGGTATGAATTTGAAGACGTGTTTGAAGCTCCGGCTCCGCAAACGACGATTGCCGCTCCTTACGGCGCGACGCTGGGACATTTCAACGGCATCAATCCCAACGGCACGTGGCGGTTGTTTGTGCGCGATCAGTTCAGTGGTGACACAGGTCTGATTTCCGGTGGTTGGTGTTTGACGATTACGACGACTGTGTTTGGTGGCTGTACGTCTCAATTGGTGAGTGGCTCCATCGGCAGCAGCGACCCTGTGCAAACTCCGCGCATGCGCCGCGACGAAAATTCCAGCCAATGCGGAACGCCGAAAACCTGTCCGGGGCCGCTGGGCAGCAGCAATCACCGATACGAAACGTTCACGTTCACCAATCAAAGCGTCATGACGCAATGCGTTACTGTGACCTTGTCCAGTGGGTGCGACTCCAATTTGTTCGCTTCGGCATATCTGGGCAGTTATACGCCTCCGCCGCCG
>JAEUQP010000923.1 GCA_016789645.1 Acidobacteriota bacterium
CCGACATAAACAATGTTTGGATTGGTCGGATGCACGGCGATGGCTGTGGTGCGTCCGCTGACAGCGGTTGAAACGCCTTCCGTTTGTCCATTGGGAATCGGCGACGGCCCAATTTCCGTCCAGGTGGTCTGGTTCAGCAGCGGCAGATTCTGAGCCTGCAACTCCAGTTGACGAATGGCCCGAACACGACGATCCGGTTGATCATAAGGAAGCCCGCGCAACAAATTGATGTTCGCCTGTCGTCGCTCCAGATATTCGGCTTTCTCGATCAATCCGCGCGCAAAGGGCGGCATGTCCGGGTCTTCTTCTTCCTGAGCCGCCTGGTTTCCGGATGGCGACTGAGCACGGCTTGCCGGACTACCGGATTGTTGGCTGGATTGTTGTCCCGATTGGCGGCCCGGTTGTTGACCCGGTTGTTGAAATGCTTTGGTTTGTTTTACCAGCACCAATCCGACTGAGACGATCGCTAACAAGCAGGCAGCAGCCAGCATCAGCCGCCGCATTTGTGATTTGAAAAACGAGCTCAACATTGTTGGCGGATTCATGTACGAGACTCCTTAATTTTTGAGAGAGAAAATCGGTTTATGGCAGAGGAAAAAGGATTCTGTCAGCAGGCTGATCCAGCCAATTCCTTTCCACCACACTCAGTAAATCAGGTTTTGAGTTTTGTTCTGGGGAGAGCGGCCTTTCGTCAAAATTAGTGAGAAAGACCACTCTTTGTTTGACGGCGCGGAATGTACGTGAGCTATTGAGGACTGTCAACTATTGGCGGTCGTAGAATTGCAACCTTGACGGAACGCCGGGCTGCCGCGATAGTTGCCGCTTTGCAATCACCTTTTTCCCGGCTTTTTCCCGGACAATCGAGGAGACAAACAGAAATGAAAGCTGCTGTATTGCACGCGTTGGCCGAACCATTGGCGGTCGAAGAATTGGCAACGCCGGAACCCGACGCAGGCGAAGTCCTGATCAAAGTTGCGGCCTGTGGTGTGTGCCATTCCGATTTGCATCTGGTGCGCGGCGAATGGGATTTGCTGAAACCGATCACGAAGTTACCGCTCGTTCCCGGCCACGAAGTCACCGGAACGATTGCCGCGCTTGGCGAAGGCGTCGAAGGCCTGGCCGTAGGCGACCGCGTGGGAGTTCCCTGGCTGCATTACACCTGTGGCCAATGCGAATTTTGCCTGGCCGGACGCGAAACGCTCTGCGGCAAGCAGCAAGTTACGGGCTGCACCGTGGACGGAGGCTTTGCCGAATTCATCAAGGCAAAGGCGAGTCATACAGCCAAACTTCCCGACAACCTGACGTTTGTCGAAGCCGCTCCGCTGTTATGCGCGGGGTTGACGGTGCATCGCGCGCTGAATGATTCCGCCGTGGTCGCCGGTCAACGCATCGCCATTTTCGGCATTGGCGGACTGGGACATCTGGCTGTTCAACTGGCCAAAGCGCGGGGCGCGGAAGTCATCGCCGTAGACGTCAGCGACGACAAACTGGAACTGGCGCGCGAATGCGGAGCCGACCACACGGTCAACGCCGCAACCTCGCCAGCCTACAAGGAAATCAAAAAGCTCGGCGGCGCGCACGTCGCCATGGTCACCTCAGGCTCGAAAGCCGCGTATGAAACGGCACTGCGGAGCTTGCGAAAAGGCGGCACACTGTCGGTTGTCGGCATGTCGCCTGATCCGATCAGTCTGTCCACCGTGGCGATGGTTTCCGGCGAATACCGAATCGTGGCATCGGCGGTAGGCACGCGAACGGATTTGCGCGAAGTGCTGCAACTGGCCGCCGAAGGAAAGGTTCGTTGCCGCATCGAAACTCGCCCGTTTGAACAAGCCGATGCCGTGTTGAATGAAATGCAAAGCGGCCATTTGCTGGGGCGCGTTGTCCTGACGTTTTAGCTGGATTGCAGATGTTGCCGTCCGCCCATGACTTACGGACGGGAACATCGCGATCCAGCATGATTCAAGGTCTATTCATTCTCGGATTGATTTGCCACAGAGACACCGAGGCTCGGAGAAAAATATCAAAAATAGAGTGCCAAATCGTAAAAACTGTTTGCTGCCCGAATCAAGAACTCTGTGTCTCTGTGACTTTGTGGCTGAGAATGAATAACCCCTGGGCCTGATTGCCAAATGTCATCCTCGCTTCATACAATGTGCTTGCGTGACGGCTTATCCTTAATTCAAACGAAATAACCGTCTCACCATCAAAAAACTTGGGCAACACATGCGGTCGCCTCACCATCTTGTGACCTGCCTGAATAAAGTTGAGTAATTCCCCCATCACCCACAAGTGCCCACTTGTTCTCTCCCAATCAATCGTATTGTCATTTTTATCGGAGGATTTGCATTCCATGGTTTCCAACAGACCCGTCATCGGTGTTATCAGCGTCGGCTTGTTGATCGTTCTGTCCGCCGCGCTGTTTTTTTACAGCGGGAAATCCGCCCAGGCTTCGTTCAACAGCGCCTCATCGTCACAAGAGCAGCAGGAAAAGATGAAGCAGGCGTTTAACCAATTGCCCATGAATTTTGAACTCAACCAGGGCCAGGTGAACGACGAGGTCAAATACCTGTCACGCGGACACGGCTACCAGGTTTTTCTGACGGATTCCGAAGCCGTCCTTGTCTTGCAGAATGCGGATTGCGGTGATTGCGAAGGAAAAACTTCCGGCTCTCAACCCCAAACTCCCAACGCGTTGCGATTCCGATTGCAGGATGCACATCCAACGGAAATCACCGCCTCCGGTTTGCTGCCCGGCAAAAGCAATTATCTGATTGGCAATGACGACAGCCGCTGGCGCACGAACATCCCGAATTATTCCCGCGTCGAATACCGCGAAGCGCATCCGGGCGTGACGATGGCGTTTTACGGGACGCAACGGGCGCTGGAATACGATTTCGTGGTGGCGCCGGGCGTGGATCCATCCAATCTCGCCATGACGGTCGAAGGCGCGGAGAAAATTGAACTCGACGACACAGGCGACCTGATTCTGCATGTCGGCAATCAGCGCGTTTATCATCGCGCTCCGGTCAGTTACCAAACTCTCAATGGCAAACAACAGCCGGTCAACAGCCGTTATGTGTTGAAAGGCAGAGTGGAGAATGGTTGGCAGATCGGCTTTGAAGTTCCCAGTTACGACCGACGCCAGCCATTGGTGATTGATCCGGTGATTGATTTTTCGACCTTCTTTGGCGGCATCGGTTCGGACGAAGGCTTTGCCATCGCCGTGGATTCCACCGGCGCGGCGTATGTCACGGGCACAACATATTCCAATAACTTCAACACCTTTGCGCCGCTGCAAACCATCAACCGCGGCGGCAAATTCGACGCCTTCATCACCAAGATCAATCCGGCTGGCTCGGCGATCGTTTATTCCACCTATCTGGGCGGCAGCGCCGAAGACCAGGGGCGCGGCATCGCGGTCAACGCCAATGGCGAGGCCTTCGTTGCAGGCATCACCAATTCGCAGGACTTCAACACGCGCAACGCTCTGCAACCGACAATCCTCGGCCTGACCGAAGACGCGTTTGTCACCAAGGTCAACGCCAACGGAACCGATTTGTTGTTTTCCACCTATCTCGGCGGCAGCAACATTGATCAGGCATTCGGCATCGCGCTCGAATCCGGCGGAGATGCCGTCATCGTCGGTTCCACCTCTTCGACCAATTTCCCGACGCGCAATCCGGTGCAAGCCAACAATCGTGGCAATTCAGACGCCTTCGTCACGCGCATCAAAGGCGACGGTTCGCAATTGGTGTATTCGACTTACTTGGGAGGCTCGGCATTCGACGAAGCCTACGGCGTGGCGTTGGATCCGGGAGCCAATGTGTATCTGGTCGGTTCGACGGCTTCGGTGGATTTCAACACGCAAAGTCCTTTTCAGGCCAACAACGCGGGCGGCGGTTCGGACGGATTTCTTGCCAAACTCAGTTCCAGCGGAACGGTGCTGGTGTTTTCAACCTATTTCGGCGGAACCGGCGTGGATGTGGCTTATGGTGTGGCGGTGGATGCCAACCTGAACGCGTACGTCACCGGTCACACCTTCTCGACCGATTTCCCGACGCAAAGTCCGTTGCAAGCCAATAATCGTGGAAACGCGGATGCGTTTATCGCCCGGTTCAATCTGTCGGGCACCGGTTTGATTTATTCGACCTACCTGGGCGGCACACTGGGAGATTTCGGGCGCGGCATTGTCGTGGATCCCGGATCGCAACCCATCATCACCGGACGAACCGCTTCGACCGATTTCAACACGCGCAATCCGCTGCAGGCGACCAATCGCGGCAATGTGGATGCGTTTGTTTCCAAATTGAATATCAGCGGTTCGCAACTGGTCTATTCCACGTTTCTCGGCGGAACGTCGGAAGACCTGGCCTTTGGAATCGCTTTGGATTCGACCGGGGCGGTGTATGTCACCGGCGACACGCTTTCAACCGATTTCAACACCAACGCGCCGTTGCAAGCCGCCAATCGCGGAGGCTTTGACGCGTTTGTGACGAAGATCAATCCGGCAGGTTCGGCGTTGCCGTATTCAACTTACCTGGGCGGCAGCGGCGACGATCTGGCAACCAGCATTGCGCTCGATACGGCGGGCAATGCCTACATCACGGGCTTCACCAGTTCGAACGATTATTCGACCATCAGCCCGATTCAATCCGTCAGCCGTGGCGGATTGGAAGCCTTCGTCACCAAGATTTTCGCCGACGCTTCCAGCATTGCTTTCAGCACCTATTTCGGCGGCAACGGTTCAGACAACGCCTATTCGATTGCGGTGGACAGCGGTGGCAACTGTTACATCACCGGTTCGACGACTTCGACCAATTTGCCAACGCGCACGCCGATTCAAGGCACGAATCGCGGCGGACTGGATGCGTTTGTCGCCAAGTTCAACGCGACGGGAACCAATCTGATTTATTCGACTTATCTGGGCGGCCAGTTTGGCGATGCGGGGCGCGGCATCCGCGTGGACACGGCGGGCAACGCCTGGATTGCCGGTGGAACCTTTTCCGACGACTTCCCTGTCCTTTCAGCATTCCAACCGACCAATCGCGGATTGGGCGATGCCTTTGTTGCACGCATTAACGTGACGGGAACGGCGCTGACGTATTCCAGCTTCCTTGGCGG
>JAEUQP010000939.1 GCA_016789645.1 Acidobacteriota bacterium
CCTGCGTTGGCAATTTACAACGTGCTGTTGTTTCCACACTTGCCGCCGGAGTGTCGGATTCTGGATTTGTGCTGCGGAACCGGTCAGATTTCCAACGAACTCAGCCAGCGTGGGTTTCGCGTGACCGGCCTGGACGGTTCCGAAGCGATGTTGCGATTCGCGCGGCAAAATGCTCCCAAGGTGGAATTCATTCACGCCGATGCGCGCACGTTTCATCAGCCACAATCGTTTCAATGCGTGATTTCCGCCTTCGACAGTTTGAATCACATCATGGAGCTTGAAGAACTGACGAAGGTTTTTCGCAACGTGCATGAAGCGCTGACCGACGACGGAATTTTTCTGTTTGATCTGAATATCGAAGACGCTTCGGAATTGCTGGGCAGCACGCTGGATATGATTGAAGACGATCATGTTTGCATCGTGCGCGGCAGTTACAACCAGTTGAGGAAGCTGAAACGATACGAAGTCACCATGTTTCAATTGGAGCAATCCGGCTGGCAACGTGCGGATTTGACCTTGCTCCAACGCTATTACGACACAGAGGACGTGTTGGGCGCGTTGGCCGACGCAGGATTTGTGCGCGTGAAAACTTACGACGCCCGGCGCGAATTTGGCTTCAGCCTGAGCGACGGGCGCATGTTTTATCTGGCCAGAAAATAGGACATGACCAAACCGAGAGTGAAAATTTGCTGCATCAACAGCCTTGCCGAAGCGGAACTGGCGGTTCGTTATGGCGCTTCGGCGTTGGGGTTGGTGTCGGCCATGCCCAGCGGTCCCGGCGTCATCGAAGAAGAATTGATCGCTGAAATCGCTGCGCGCGTGCCGCCGCCGATTGCAACGTTTTTGCTGACCAGTTTGCAGGACACGGATGCGATCATCGAACAACAACGCCGGTTGCGAGCCAACACCATTCAACTTGTGGATCGGCTGGAGCGGGGAAGTTACGCCGATTTGCGGCGAGCTTTGCCGGGCATACGGCTCGTGCAGGTGATTCACGTCACTGGTGAAGAATCAGTCGCCGAAGCCGTGACTGTTGCCTCGCACGTGGACGCCATCCTGCTGGATTCCGGCAATCAAACCCTGGCGGTGAAAGAGCTCGGCGGAACCGGACGCACGCACGATTGGACGCTCAGCCGGAAAATCCGCGAAGCTGCCGGTGTGCCGATCTTTCTGGCGGGCGGGTTGAAACCGGAAAACGTCGGCGAAGCGATTCGCGCAGTCGAACCTTTTGGGCTGGATTTGTGCAGCGGTGTGCGAACGGACGGAAAGCTGGATGAAACCAAGCTCGCGCGGTTTTTTGAACGTGTGGCTGGCGCGTGAGTTTCAGGCGATGTCCTGCCAGCGAGCAGCAGGAACAAACAACGACAAATGTTTGGGGTTGGTAGTGGCAATCACGACTTCATCACCATCCTCAATTAACAAAGACGCTTGCGCTGCGATGAGGACATCAGCATCAAGTGACAGCGCGTCAGCCGTCGGCTTGCCCAGATTTCGTGCTTGCGACCAGAGTTGAGCTGCGCGTCGCAGTATCGGAGTTCCAATCGGCAAATAATCAAACTGTGACTGCAAGGCATCCAGTTTCCACAGGCTTTTGGTTCTGCTGGCCCGAATCAATTCGCGTCGAACTTCGTAATCAGCAATGTCAGGGATGCCGACTCTTATCCCATTGACGAGTTGGGCGCGCAGCCAGCGATTAAAAGCAGCAGTTTCTGTTGATACTTTGGGATTGGCAGCGATTCCGAGCGGGCCAGAATCAAGCAGAATGATTTTGCTCATCGGGGAACATCAACCTTGCACCTACGGCGGCACGGTGTTCGTTAAGCGCTTGTTTGAGGAGTTCCAGCGTCTCACGTTCTTCTTCGGGATCGCCTTCACTTAGTAACTGATCCAGCAGATTTATCGCTCCTTCACGATTGCCAGGACGAATGACAAGGCCAGACTTACGGGGGCGATCGATCGGCAAATCTTCGGAATTAGGTGCTATGTGTTCGCTGACTGGAGCGGTGCTATTCATGGTTTGACTCTCCTTTCTCGCTGACGATGGCGATTCTAGCATGCCGTCGAAATCGCAAGTATCGAAAGGTCGAACCGCCGGCAGGCCTGGCAGCTTGCCGGCGGTTCGTGTTTGGCGTTCAGTTTTTGGCTTAGAACATGAATTTCACCGACAACTGAACCTGGCGCGGATCGCCGACGCCCTGGCGCAGAAAGCCGTCGAAGTTGAACAGCCCTGGCGAGGAATTCAGCGAATCAATCGGGAACGGCGCGATGATTTGCGGATTGATCAGATTCCGATTGTTGAACGTGTTGAACATTTCAATCATCGGAACGATGGAAAACCGTTCGCCACCGAAACGACGCGACAGCGTCCAATCCAGCGAAAAGTATTCGTTGTCTTTTCGCGCGGTGTTGCGATTGTTTGACGTGCGCGCGTTGGGCGTGAACGGCTGCGCACTGCGCGCCTGGATGCGGAGACTGCTTTCAAATTTGCCGGGCAGTTCGCTGTTCATCGAAAAATTGAACTTGTGGCGAATATCGCGGTCGGCGAAAGCATAATCCAGAAACAGGCGGTTGACGTCGAACGAACGGTCGGTAAACGGATCGCGTTCATTGGAATCGTCGTCGTAATCGTAGGCGTACACGTAATTGCCTTCGAACTGAATTCCGCGGCTGAACCGTTTCCGCAAGCCAATCGTCACGCCGCGATAGAGCGATTTGCCGACCGAACTCGTGACCATGACTTCGCCCAGTTGCGGCGAAAAGATGCCGCTGCGATTGACGTTCAGGAACCGTGTCATGTGAACGCCTTTCGAGTGGGTGAAGTCCACATACATGGCCAGTGTGCGAACCAGTTCGCGTTCAAAGGTGACGTTGGTGGAATAGATGCGCGGGTTTTCGTAATCCCGGCTGAACACGCGGACTCCGGTGAAGAGCGGAAATTGTCCCGCCGGGACCGGCGTTGGCACGACCACATTCGGCCAGACAGGCGCGGGGCCGCCCCCCGCGATGATGTCGCCGTTGATGAAAATCGTCTGCTGTTGCACGCCGTTGGTGGTGATCGAACCGACTTGCGACAGCATGTTTTGCCGGGCGTAATAAATGCCGGAACTGGCGCGCAACACGGCTTTGCCGTCTCCGGTCATGTTCCAGGCAAACGCCAATCGCGGTTGGAATTGTTTGTACTGATCCGGCAAGGTTCCATCGGATGGGAAACGCGGATCATTCAGGAAGCTGCCGTAGGCGGTGGCTTTCGGCGAAATGGTCATTGCCGGGAACAACTGGGCTTCCCAGCGCAATCCGTAACTTAGCGTGAAGTCAGGATGCATTTGCCATTTGTCCTGAACGAAAAGCGAAAACTCTTCGTTGTCAATGTTCGACGCTCCGGCGGCGTCTGTCGCTGGCCCGTTCAAACCAGCGCCCTGCAAATAGAGCAATAACGATGACGCGTTGGCTCTGGGGCCAAACCCGGGGCCAGCGCTGGCGGGAGTGGCGTATTTCAGGAATCCGACCACGCTGTCAAAGATGTAACGTCCCTGAAAGAATCCGCGAAAGACCTGTACGTTGTTGCTGTGCGTCCAGTCGCCGCCCATCTTGACGTTGTGATTGCCGGCAATGACCGAAAAGCTGTCTTTCAACTGCCAGCGTTGGAACAGTTCGTCAATGTTCGGCCCCAGGAAAAACGGGTTGCCGAAACGGAAACTGGTGACAAATCCCATGGCTGTGTCAGCGGGAATGTTGGATTGGGCTGCCGAACGCGGGCGATCTTCGCGCAGGTAAGTGGCGTGAAATTCGTTGACCTTCGTCGAAGCCAGCGTGGTGAACAGGTTCAGGTTGAAGGCGTGGATTTTGCCGGGGCCTTCTGTGCCGTTGGCCGAATTACCGTACGTTGGAACGTCAAAGGTTTCGTTTTCCTTCTTCGACCGGTTGAAGTTGTACGACATCGAAAGTTCATTGGCCGGGTTCAGGTTGAAATTCAGTTTGCCCAAAAACGCCGAGGTGTTGATCGGTTTTTTCAGCGGCTGGCCTTCGTCCTGATTGCGCGTGGTTTTGAAGAAATTGATCAGCGCCAGTCGCTGACAATCGGTGTTGCTGGCGATCAGCGCCTGATTGGCTTGAATCGTGGGAGTTTGCACAGAACACGGCGTGCCGATGGGCGCGCTCAAATTCGGGCGAGTCAGGTTGCCGGTGATTTGCTCGAATGCGCCGAAGAAAAACGCCTTCTCTTTGACGATCGGGCCGCCGATGTTGCCGCCGAATTGTTCGCGGTGAAAATCCTTGAGCGGCTGCCCGTTGGCTGTGTTGGAACTCAATGCTTCCAGCCGCTGGAAATGGAACACGTCTCCGCGCAACTGATTGCCGCCGGATTTGGTGATGGCGTTGACGAAGCCTCCGGCGGCGCGTCCAAATTCGGCGCTCGCTCCGGTGGCGACGACCTGAAATTCCTTGATGGCGCCAATGGGAATATCAATCGCTGCGCGCTGGCCGCCTGCCTGTTCGGCGAAAAATCCGTTGTTGTAATCGCCTCCGTCCAGACTGACGTTGTTGAAAATTCCGCGTTGGCCGTTGAAATTGATTTCGTCGCCGTCCGGGCCTTGCGTGATGCTGACGCCCGGAGTCAGGGTCAACAAATCTTCGAATTTGCGTCCAAGGATCGGCGTTTTGCTGATCGCTTTTTCGTTCAGCGTCGTGCTGGATTCGGTTTTGACGGTGTCAATCGTTGGCGTGGCGGTGATGGTGATGCGTTCCTGAACGGCTGAAACTTTCAAACTCAGGTTCAGGTTGATCGTCTGACCGACGGTCAAGGCAATGTTTTGTTGTTCCAGCGTTGCATAGCCGGATTTGGTGATGGTCAGCGTGTATCTGCCGGGTTGCAATTGCAGAAACACGAACCGGCCATTTTCGTCTGTGGTCAGGTTTTTAGTCGAATTGTTATCAAGGTTGTTGGCGGTAACGGTCGCTCCAGCAATGACCGCTCCAGCCTGATCGTTGACCGTGCCCTGAATCGCGCCGGTCGTGCTCTGGGATTGAGCCATCGCTGTGGCAATCAAGGCAAACGAGAGCAACGCAAGCATCACTGACAGCTTGATGGTCTGTTTCATATTGGTTTTCTCCTGAAGGGAAGAGTTGTTGGTTGTTTATTTCCTGTGGTTGTTATGCACACTGCTGCGGTGCGCACGTCTGGTTGAGTCTGAAGTACAGCAAAGCATTAAGATATCAGGTGCTTGGATGACGCGAGGGATTCTAAAGATCGTTGGCTGACGTGGCAAGCGATACCGTTCGGAGTTCACGCTTCAGCGTGTCAAACATGCTGAAGCGTGAACTTTACTCTGAACATTATTTGCTGATGGATTTCAGCATCTTCTGAAAATCAGCCTGAACGGCTGCCATGGTTTTGGCCGGTCCGGTCATTTTGAAAAAGACTTCGCCGCCCGGAGCTTCGACAATTGCGCCCAGCAGCCGATAGCCGGGTTTTTTGGTCGAAGGTTGTCCCATCGCCATCCCGCCGCCAGCATACACCCCTGTCAGATCAACCATTGTCACGGTCATTCCGTTGATGGTTTCTTTGCTTTGTTTGGCTTTGTTCGCGGAGGAACTGCCGTCGGCTTGTTCAAACTGGCCGATCCAGCGATCAATGTTGGCCTGCACGCCGCCGCCGATGCCACCGTCGAACACTGCGCATTCCGCGCCTTCGGTGTCATCTTTGGCGGGCGGAGTAATGTAAGTCGCCGCGCGCATTCCACTGGCGCCTTTGTTTTCCCAGCCCGCAGGTGGTGTCCATTTCAACCCGCTTCCGCTGCCGGATTGCATCGGCACGGTCGCTCCGGTGGAAGTTGGCGCGGAACCCGATCCGTGTCCTACCGCAATTCCCGAAGACGATTGTCCGGAGGCAGATTGCGAAGAACCGGAGGTTGATGATGTCGGTTCATTGGAGGCGATTGGTTTCGGCGCATCGGCGCACGCCACAAACAGCGCCGCCGATAAGATCGTGATCAAACGCCAGTTGGCGCAGGTACAATTGAGTTTCATAGTACTCCTTCTCTGATGATGATTATGATGGTGATGGCAGGTCAGGCTTCTTTCGAAGCCGACCTGTCTTTGAACAATAACAAAAAGATGAGCAAGATCGCGCCAGCGAAAATCGCCGGTTTCGCCCACAGCGGTTTCCATTCGATGGCTTTCAACTCAGCGCGGCGCAAATCGGATTTTTCCTGTTCCATCTGCGCGACTCGCGCTTTATCCGCAGCAGGATCGGCCTTGAGCTTTTCCAGTTCCAACGTTTTGGCCACCATCTGCTGAGCGGCTTCAGTGGATTTGGCGGTGGTGTGTTGCGTCAGAACATATCCGGCAGCCATCGCGCCAAAGTACATTCCCAAGCCCAACGTGAACAGCACCAGCA
Source organism: Acidobacteriota bacterium (assembly GCA_016789645.1). Lineage (GTDB taxonomy): Bacteria > Acidobacteriota > Blastocatellia > RBC074 > RBC074 > RBC074. The sequence continues at coordinate 6,395 of JAEUQP010000939.1, forward strand.
AGCCCTGCGCCTGTGCGCGAATGTGTTTCGGTGCGACCTGATCGGTATAAATCTGACCCGTGACGAAAAAGAAATCGTAACAAATGCCGTGCAGCAAAATGCCGACGATAATCATCCAGCGAACTTCATCCGGCGCGCCAAAAGAAAACAAGCCGTACCGAATGACCCAGGCCAGCATGCCGACGGCCAGCATCCACTTTACTCCCAGCTTGCGGAAAAACAGCGGCATGACCAGCATAAAGAAGATTTCCGACATCTGGCCGTACGACATTGTTTGGCCAATCGGCAATCCGGTCATTTCCACTACGCGGCTGGTGATCTGGTAATAAAACGACAGCGGGATGCAGATCAAAAACGAAGACAGCATGAAAATCAGGTACGACGGTTTTGCCAGCAAGGCCAGCGCGTCCAAGCCCAGAACTTGACCTAGGCTGATGTTGGCGTCTTTCACCGGAGGCGTATGCGGCAGCGTCAGGCTGTACAACCCGAGTAAAATGCCTGAGGCGGCAGTCAGATAAAACATATTGATGCCGGTTTCCCAGCCTAACCAGCTCAACGCCAGACCGGCGACGATCCAGCCGATGGTCCCCAGCACGCGAATCAGTGGGAAGTCCTTTTCGGTGTCGGCGATGTTTTTCATCGCCAGGGTATTGCTCATCGCCAACGTCGGGTAGTACGTCAACTGACTGAGAAAGATCATGAAGTTGATGGCATTGGGCGAACTCCCGCCTTTCATCATTCCCGCAGCGACGAACATCAGCACGCCTCCGAGCAAATGCATGGCGGCCATCACATGCTGCGCAGCAAAGAATCGGTCGGCAATCATTCCCACAATGAACGGGGCGATGATCGCTGCAATCGGGCCGACTGCGTATGTCCAGCCAATGTCCCCGGCTGTGAAGCCAATCGTTCCCAGGTAATTCGGTGCGGTGACATACCACGCGCCCCAGACAAAAAACTGCAAGAACATCATCGCCGACAATTGCAGGCGGATTTTCGCATTCATAAGGTTGTGTCTCTCGCTTTGTGTTGGAGTTGGAAATCGTTGATGAACGTCTGTAAAGACGCGGCGGATTCTACAGGACGAACCCGGTCTGGGAAAGTTCCGCCTCAAAGAAAATCCTCTTTCCTGGTTGCCATCCAGAACCGGATTGAGTAAAAGCTGATTGCATTCATCTTCAACCCTTTGAACCACAACTCATTGAAAGTTATGTCAGACCAAAACTTATTTATTGGAATTGATCTGGGCGGGACGAACATCAAGGCCGCTTTGGTCAACACGGACACAGGCGAAATTTCCGCGACGCGGTCGAAACCGACGCACGCCCGCGAAGGGCACGACGCCGTGATTGCGCAAATGGCCGTGCTGGTCGAAGAAATCATTCTGGCCAGCGGCAAAGCCAAAACCGATTTTGGCGGCGTAGGCATTGGCATTCCCGGCGCGCTCGATCTGGAAAAAGGTTCGACG
>JAEUQP010001027.1 GCA_016789645.1 Acidobacteriota bacterium
TTTTCAAGCAACGTTTGCTCAAGCGAGCGAATGTCGGTCATCGTGCGATCTCCTTTCCGTTTGGCGACAGAAAGTCTAATCGCACGATGGCCTGATCAGCTACGGCCACAGTTCAACATCATTTTTTGTCCTGTAGAGAGATCTAACCCTCAGTGGAACGAGCAAGGAAAAGAATTTGGAAGTGGTTGGCCTGTTCCCGAAAATGAAGTCGCTCTCAATTGCCGGAGCAACCACAGAACAACGCAGGTCATTGCACAAAATTCCTGCCAGTTTGGTGAAACTGAAGTTTTAGCTGCGCGGTGTTGCCCAGATTGCGGATGCGGGAGGGCGGCAGCGATTGGAATTCGTGGGAGCGCGGATGTCCCATCCGCCGGAAAAAGAAGCGCGCAGCTTCCTTGTTATGGCAGGTCAGACATTCAAAAGCTGGTGAGCGCGAGCTTTGGCCATTCGCATCACGTGTTCCAGCCACACGTAATGATCCAATTCAGCTTTCTCTTCATCCGAAAGCCCGGTTGTTTTCTGACGGTAAACGAGATCGGAAACACGTTCCTGAGTCGCTTCAGAAGGATGGAGATTCAGCACTTTTCCAGGATTGGCTTCGGCAATGAAATCAATGACTTCGTCATAGGCTCTCAGTGGATTCATGGCATCGTTCTCCTCCGATTGAGAAGATCAGGCAGCACGCTTGTGAGTCACATCAGTCGCCGCTTGTTCGGTCTCACTGCACGGTTGGGCGAAAGAGACGAAAGGATGGTCTTTTTCCTTTTGCTGCTGCTCACGTAGGTAAGCGACCATCGCGGCTACGTCGTAATTAAAGCGGGCAGCGAATTGCTCGCGGACTTGATGGAGTTCTTCGATAATTGGATCAGTAATCATTGCTCGGCTACCAATTCTTTCAGCAGATAGCAGGAGGGCGCAGTAGATGCGTGGCGTTAGGCCGCTCGCTTTTGTGTTGCCTCGGTTGCCGGTTCTTCGGTTTCAATGCGGTGCGGGTTTAGCGTGACCAGCGGACGGTCTTCTTTTTTTTCCTGCGCTTGAATGTCGGCGACGATGGCGAAAACGTCGTAATTGAACTTGGCGGCCAACTGTTCGCGGATTTGATGTAATTCTTCGAGAATCGGATCATTCGTCATGGTGTTTCTCCAAACTCTTGCGGAGTGCAGATGACAGGCGGCAGGTAACCAGCCGCCTGAAAAATTCGGTCAATCATTCGTCGCGCGTGGGGATTGGCGATGTGTTTGCAATTCCAGGTTAGCAAAAAATCCATCCCATGTACGGTCGCCACGGCAATATGCAAAGCGTCACGAGCGGCTTTGGCAGGCAAAGCACCTTTGACCAATAAATCATTAGCAAGCTGTCCCGCCACACCGGTCGTGGTTAGTATGGAAAGATCAGATAGCACTTGCAACCGCTTGGCGATTTCGGTTGCGTCGCCCAATCGCGCTTCCTCTAAAACAACCTCCGAGGCGAACAGTTCATACTTCTGACGTTCATTGTCCCACCAGTCATTGGTCAACTGTTGCCGCGCAGCCACGATCAAATAGCGGCTGCGACGTGCGACAAGATAGCTGACAAAACTGGTTTCCAAATACACCTTGCCCATGTGGAATTACCTCATTTCGCGGGCGTGATTTCGACTTTGCGGTACATCACTTTGGTGTGGTCGCCCTGGAGCATGATCGGGCCGGGAGCGGCTTCGTCGCTGTCGAGCGCGCCGCCGGTGATGCCAGGGATCGTTTCGTGATCAATGATTGTCTGGCCGTTGAAAACGACCGTGACTTTGCGGCCAATCAGCGTGATGTCGAGTGTTTGCCATTCGCCGGGCGCTTTGGCGGCGTTCGTCAGCGGTTTCAGCCAACCGTACACGGCTCCCATCCGCAAACTGTCAATCACTTGATTGAAACCGTCGCTGATTTGGACTTCGTAGCGGCCTCGCAAATACACGCCGCTGTTGCCGTTGGCCGGAACCTGGAATTCGATGTGGGCTTTGAAGTCGGTGAATTTCTGTTCGCTGATGATGTCGGCGCACGGCGTTTTGTTGGTCATCACGCCATTGGCCACGCTCCAGCAATTCGGGTGATTGTTGTTGCGCTGTTTCCAGCCCGCGAGGTCTTTGCCGTTGAAAAGTTGAATCGGTTTTCCCCAGGCGACGGATTTGGCCGATGCCAGCGCCGGAGCGCGCACGCCTGTCCATTGCAAGGTTTGGCCGGTTTCGTTGACGGTCGTGCCGGTGAGCTTGTCGCCTTCGAGTTTGCCGGTGAAGACCAATTCTTTGGGCGCGGGTTCGTATTGCGCGGGAATGACCACGGTCAGTTGGCCGTTGGCGTATTCGGCTTTGCTGGCGTACCGCATGCTGCCGAAACGACCTACGAAACTGGCCATCAATTCGTTTTCTTTGCGCAGTCGGACTTCCAACCACGACGGATATGTGGAGCCGTCGGCGGCTTTGACGGTGATGTCCCAACGTCCGAGCACGGCGTCGGCAAAGCCTGCGGTTTGCCCCAGAGCAGGGAACACAAATAAACACACGCTGAGTGTCAGTAGAATTGCCAATCGTTTCATTGAGTGATTTCCTCAAAAAGAGTAGAGCAACCTGCTAAATCGAAGCAAAAAACTTTGAAACAGGATTGCCAGGATTTTTTTCAGGATGAACAGGATTCAGACACGACCAGAACCTTGTTGGAACTGAGAAGCCTGTAAATCCTGCCGAAAATCATGTTCATCCTGTCGAAAAAGGATGTCCCAATCTTGGTTGGTCTGATTTAGGTTGTTCTATGTTCTCGAAAGTTGTCGTCAAAGCAAGTAGAGCAATCTTGGCAGATTGCTCTACACAAACAGACTAAAACTGCACTTTCGGTGCGGTCTTCGCGCCTTCGTCGGCTTTGAAAAACGGTTTGTCGGCGAATCCGGTCAAGCTGGCGACGATGACGGTCGGGAATTGCTGTTTGGTGTTTTGATATTCCTCGACGACTTTGTTGTAGACCCGCCGTTCCTGTGCCATGCGGTTTTCGGTTCCGGCCAGTTCATCCTGCAGCTTCAGGAAATTCGTGTTGGATTGCAGTTGCGGGTACTGTTCGGCGATGGACAAAAACCGTCCGCCGGTTCCGAGCAAGCCGCCATCGCGCAAAGTCTGCGTCAATTTGTTGTCGGCATCCATTTTGGCTTCGGGCGTGGTGGCCGACAGCAACTGCGAACGGGCTTCGGCAATGCGCGTGAAAATTTCTTTTTCCTGTCCGGCGTAACCTTTGACGGTGGCGACCAGATTCGGAATCAAATCCGCGCGGCGCTGCATC
>JAEUQP010001100.1 GCA_016789645.1 Acidobacteriota bacterium
TAGTGGGAAGACAAATCAACGGGCGCGCGCCATCGGGCCTTCGTGGCTTTTGGGAGCGCCGCTGCCGCCACGGCGAATCAGCACGATTTCGGCCAAAATTGCTACGGCGATTTCTTCGGGCGTCAGCGCGCCAATGTCCAATCCAATCGGCGCGTGAACGCGGCGAAGCAGTTCCGGCGCGACGCCTTCGCGTTTCAAGCGTTCGCGGATGGTGGTGGTGCGGCGGCGACTGCCGATCATGCCAATGTAGCGCGCCGGTTTGGCGATGACTTCCTGCAAACAGATTTCGTCGTGCCGATGGCCGCGCGTGACGATGACGATGTGCGTCGCCGGAGTGATCTTCAAGCTTTGCAACGCGACGACGAAATCATCGGCAATCAATCGAATCTGTTCATCCGGGAATTTATCGCGCGCGGCGAATTCCGCCCGGTCGTCAATCACCGTCACGTTGAAACCGAGAAACCGTCCGGCCACCGCCACGGCCTGCCCGACGTGACCGCCTCCGCAAATGATGAGTTCCAACGGAGGCCGCGAAATTTCAAACAGCAACCTCCAGTTTTCAGAAAGAAATTTATCCACGAAGTTACACGAAGGTTCACGAAGAGGGGCAAGGTCGCCCGACTCCGCCTTCGTGTTTTCTTCGTGTATCTTCGTGGACGAAATTGTTTTCAATTCGTGAGCGTCAACGACAACGATTTCTTTTCGGTCGTCGGTCATCAACGAAACCGCGTGCCGAGCGGCAAGTTCATCCAGCGCGACATCGCCCAATGTTCCCGCAACAGCTTTGCCGTCGCCGTCTACTAACAGCTTGGCTTGGCCGATGGCTTGCTCGCCTTTGGTCATGACAGAAACAATGGTCAACGGATGGCCTTCTGCCAGAGCTTGTTCAATCGCCGAAGAAATTTCTTTTGCCGTCAGCATCTTCAATCCCTTTTAGGTCCAAACCTCGATCAAGACTTCCATTTCGCCGCCGCAGACCATGCCTTCTTCATCGGGCGGCACGTCGGGATTGTCGCGCAACGTGAATTTGCACAACCGCGGTTTGTTTTCGTGCATGGCTTCGCGGGCTTCGGCCCAAACGTCGGCTTCAACGCAACCGCCGCCGACGGTGCCGAGCATTCGCCCGTCTTCGTATACCAAAAGCTTCGCTCCTGTGCGTTGAGGCGTCGAACCGGCAGTCGTCACAATCGTGGCCACGGCCAGCTTTTGTTTGTCGGCCTGAGCCTTGGTGATTTCGGTGTAAACCTCATGTTGCGTCAACAAACTCATCTCAACTCCTCAAGGTAAACAAGACAATTTCCGGCGGGCAATCCACGCGCGTCGGCAGCAGAATCGTGCCCAAACCGCGTGACGTATAAACCTGCATCGCGTCTTTGCGATTCAATCCGGCGGCATATTGCTGGCCATAAGGCGACACAATGTGGGGCGCTCCTGCCCACGGAAAACGAATCTGGCCGCCGTGCGTATGGCCGGAAATCATCAAATCCGCGTGTTCATTTTTGGCAGCGAATTCTTCGATGAAGTCGGGATTGTGCGACAGCACCACACGCGCCCCATCGCGCGGCACATCGCGCAACAACCGATGCAAATCGGTCGTGCCGTAATAAAAATCATCCACTCCCGCCAACCACAAACGTTCGCCGCGCAATTCCAACCGATCCAGTTGGTCAATCATCACGGTGACCCCCGCGCGTTTCAGCGCCAACGCCACCGACGAAGCTCCGACGTAATAATCGTGATTGCCGAGCACGGCATACACGCCGACGCGCGCTCGCAATTGGCTGAGCGCTTCGGCGCATGGTTCGACGTAGCGTTTGCCGCCGTAAGTGAAATCGCCCGTCAGCGCAATCACATCCGGTTGCAATCCGTTGACGATTTGCACGCACCGATCAATGTATTCGAAGTTCGTGTAAATGCCATGATGAATGTCCGTCAGATGCGCAATGGTCAGCCCGTCGAAGGCGCTCGGCAGATTGGGAATCTTCACTTCGACCCGCGAAAGTTCAACCGATTGGCGAATGGCGCATCCATACCCCAGCACACCCAGCCCCAGCGTCGTCACCGAAGCCGCCGACAGTTTCAACACATCGCGTCGTGTCCATTGTTTAGGCGGTCGAGCCAAAAAATCCGGCAGGAGTTTCAAAACTTCCCTCCCGTGAGCAGTTCCGTCGCGCCAACGTACATCGAAACCTTGTCCAGCTTGAAAGTGAAGACAATCTCTGTCTGCGCATCCACCGCTTCGCCATTGAGTTCGGCGGGTAAAAATCCCAACCGTTTGACGGCTTCGACGGCACGATCATCCAACCCTTCGCCCAAGCCTTTTTCGACTTTGATCTTTTTGATTTTGCCGTCACGTTGCAACAACGCACGCACGATGATTTCGCCTTCCAGCTTTTTTTCG
>JAEUQP010001115.1 GCA_016789645.1 Acidobacteriota bacterium
CGTTGTTACCGCTTTCAACTCTGGCGGCAGGATTTGTTGCTGGTCTTGGAATTTGCAGCTATGATGCCGCGCGTTCGGGCAGTTCAATCTTTTCAATTCGTTCCACAACCCATCAACTCAAAGCGGAGGCAGTTATGAAGAAGTTCTCGACCTCTCTTCTGGCGATCCTGTTTGCGTTCGCGCTCAGCGTCACCGCCACAGCGCAAAAACGCATGTCCATCGAAGACGCGCTGGCGATGAAAGCCATCGGCGCGCCGCAGATTTCGCCCGACGGCAAACGCATCGCGTACACCGTCAGCGAATGGGATAAAAAGGAAAATCGTCGCGTCAGCCACATCTATCTGATCGCAACCGAAGGCGGGCAACCGACCAAACTAACCAACGGCGAAAAAGGCGAAAACGCGCCGCAATGGTCGCCTGATGGACAGCGCATCGCCTTTTTGGCGGATCGTGATAAAGGCAACCAGATTTGGATCATCCCGGCCAATGGCGGCGAAGCCGTGAAGCTGACCGAAGAAGAAAATGGCGTGTCTGGGTTTCGCTGGTCGCCGGATGGCAAAGCGATGGCTTTCATCACACGCGACACTCCCAAAGACAAAGCCGAACGCGAGAAAAAGAAAAAAGACAAATTCGACACCATCACGATGGATGCCGATTTGATTTATTCGCATCTGTGGACAATCAACGTTGAATCCAAAGAAAAGAAACGGCTGACCGAAGGCGACTTTTCCGCCGCTGCGCCAACCTGGTCGCCAGATGGCAAATACATCGCTTACACGTGGTCAAAAACCTCGTCGCAGGAAAGCGTCTGGACAGACATTTCCGAATTCAGCAACAGCGAAGTTTACGTTGTGCCTTCAGCAGGCGGCATCGCGCGCAAGCTGACGACGAATCCTGGCCCGGACGGCAATCCGCAATGGTCGCCCGACGGCAAATGGATCGCCTTTACCTCCAGCACTTCGAACTGGGCAGCGAAATCCAATGTGATGATTGTTTCTGCCGAAGCGGGCGAACCGAAAAACCTGACGGCAGAGTTCATCGAATCCGCGCAAGGCGTCAACTGGTCGCCCGATGGCAAAACGATTTACTTCAGCAGCGGCGTCGGGATGTATTCGCACATTTACTCGGTTCCAACCGCAGGCGGCAAAGTCGCGCAAGTGACCAAAGGCAATCGCAACTACGGCCAGTTTGATCTTTCCGCCGACGGCAAATGGTTGGCTTATACGTTGAATGACAGCCGCACGCCCGATGACATCTGGATTGCCGGAGCGAACGGCGATGGCGCTCGGCAACTGACGACCGTCAATCCGCAAATCAAGGACTTTGCATTGGCCGACGCCGAAGTCATCAAATGGAAAGGCCCGGACAATTTCGACATCGAAGGTGTGCTGATCAAACCTCTGGGTTACGAAGCGGGCAAGAAATATCCGTTGATCCTGCAAATTCACGGCGGCCCGTATGGCAAATTCAGCGACAGCTTCAATGCGCGCAACCAGATTTGGACAGCAAATGGGTATGCCATCCTGATGCCGAATCCGCGTGGTTCCACCGGGTACGGCGAAAAGTTCACCAAAACCAACATCGGCGATTGGGGCGGCAAGGACTTTCAGGACATTATGGCGGGCGTGGACGCCGTCATTGCCAAAGGCATTACCGACGCCGACAAATGCGTGGTGATGGGCGGCAGTTACGGCGGCTTTATGACGTTTTGGACGGTGTCGCAAACCGACCGGTTCAAAGCCGCCATCGGTCACGC
>JAEUQP010001146.1 GCA_016789645.1 Acidobacteriota bacterium
ATACGAAGGGCCGACGGTGTTTAATTACATCGCCACCAACGTGCTGCAACGCGGCGAAGTCCGCGAAGCCTTTTTCGATCCGTCAAAACTTGCGCCGGGCGATTACACCTTGCGCGTCGTGGCAGCGGATTACTTTGGCAACGTCGCTCATCGCGATTGGCCGATTACCATTCGATAGTTGATTTCCAATCTCCCTCACCGCAGAGGCGCTGAGAACGCAGAGATAGCGCAGAGAAACACTCTGCGAGGCCTCCGCGTTTCTCTGCGACTGTGCGGTGAAAAGAGGTTCGTACAATGACGCTGAACTTCAAACTTGCCAAACTCTGGCTACTGCTGGCGACGATTCAACTTTTCTCCATGATGACCAATGCTCAAACCAACGATGTTTTAACTGCTGAGGGTGTATCGCGCGAACTCGCCCGCCACCGTGCGGCGCGTATTTCCGATTTGCGCTACCGGCTTTCGATTGAACTCACGCCCGGCTCGCCGCGCTTTACCGGTAGCGAAGAAATCTCGCTGAAGTTGGCCGACACCGCCGCGCCGGTCATTTTGGATTTCCGAGACCTGGACGCAGCCGGAAAAATCATCGAAGGCGCGATTCGCAATCTCACCGTCAACAGCAAACCGGCGACTGGCCTCAGCCAAAAGAACGGCCACATCATTTTGCCTGCTGAATTGTTCAAAGTCGGCGAAAACTCGATCAAGCTGGAGTTTGAATCCGGCATTGCCACAGCAAACCGTCCGGTCATTCGGTACAACGATCAAGACGACGGCAGCGAATACATTTACACGCTGTTCGTTCCGATGGACGCCAGCCTGGCGTTTCCGTGTTTCGACCAGCCGGATTTGAAGGCGCGCTTTCAGTTCAGCGCAGAGACTCCTAATGATTGGCAAGTGATTTCTAGTGGTAATAAGACTGCTCGTCTTGGGGCCTGGTTTAGTTATCATGCCTTTGAATGGACGAAACCCATCAGCACATATCAGTTTGCATTTGCTGCTGGCCCTTTCAAAGAGTTCAAAGTAGCTGGCGCGGCGATTATTCAGGCTTCGATTCCGAAACGGTTTTATGTTCGGAAGTCGAAGCAACAACGCGCTCAAGAAGAATTGCCGGAGGTCGCACGATTGACTGACGAAGGCATGAAGCACTTTGTCGAATTCTTCGGCCACGAATTTCCGTTCACGAAATACGATCAAGTCTTGCTGCCCGGCTTTGCTTACGGCGGGATGGAACACGCCGGAGCGACGTTTTTGCGCGAAGACGCGATCCTGTTTCGCACTACGCCAACTCAAAGCGACAAGTACGGTCGAGCTTCGCTGGTGCTGCACGAACTGGCGCATCAATGGTTCGGCGATTTGGTGACGATGCGCTGGTTTGACGATTTGTGGCTGAAAGAAGGCTTCGCCAATTTGATGGCCTATCATGCGATGGCGCGGATTTACGATCCGGCGCAAATGTGGCGGCGCTTTTATCAATCGCACAAACCGGTGGCGTACGGCATTGATTCCACCAAAGGCACAACGCCGATTTATCAGGAAGTCCGCAATCTGAAAGACGCCAAATCAGCTTACGGAGCGATTGTTTACCAGAAAGCTCCGAGCCTGTTGCGCGCGTTGTCATTCGTTATCGGCGAAGAAAAATTCCGCGAAGGCGTTCGGCTGTTTTTGAAGCAACACGCCTATGCTAATGCCGAATGGAGCGATTTGATTGCCGCTTGCGAACGCGCTTCGGGACAGAAACTGACGGCGTGGGCGGACGCCTGGATCAAACGTCGCGGCATGCCGCAAATTGACGTGACGATGAGTTGCAATGCCGGAAAGATTGCCAAGCTGGAACTGACGCAACGCGACGTGCTTGGCGAAGGCGGCGTCTGGCCGATCAAAACCGAATTGCTGCTGGCTTACGACGGCGAAGCGGCGCTGAAAATTCCGGCCAGCTTCGACACGGCGCGTACCTCAATTGCCGCAGCCGTTGGCAAAAAATGCCCGGCGTATTTCTTCGCCAACTCTGGCGATTACGGTTACGGACGCTTCATGCTGGACGCGCGCAGCCGCCAAGCCGTGATGGAACGCATCGGCAAAATTGATGACGTGCTGCTGAAAACCATGCTCTGGGGCGCGCTGTGGGATTCCGTCCGCGAAGCTGAGTTGAACCCAAATGAATTCATCGCGCTGGTTTTGAAAACTCTGCCGGCGGAAAACGACGAAGAATTGACGCAGACTTTGCTGGGGCGAACGGGGACTGCCTTTCAACGCTACTTGTCGGTTCAACAACAAACCGCCATCGCGCCGCAGCTTGAAGCGTTGTGTTTCGACCGAATGACCAAAGCGGCAGAACTTGGGCTGCGAATCACCTACTTCCGCGCATTTCGCAATATAACGACGACCACCCAAGCTCGACAGCACTTGAAAGACATTCTGACGGGCAAGCTCACAGTTCCTGGCGTGGAAATCAAACCGCTCGACCGCTGGCAAATCATCCGCGTCTTGCTGGCAAACAGCGACGCCGAAGCGATGACTTTGCTCGAAGCTGAACGCATCCGCGACAAGAGCGACGATGCCAAGAAACAAGCTTACGTGACCGAAGCCGCTCGCGCCGACGCCGAAACCAAACGCCGCTACTTCGACGATTACACCAACAACAAAGCCGTCGCCGAAGACTGGATCGAAGCCAGTCTGGGCGCGTTCAATTCGGCGAACCAATCCGTGCTGACATTGCCTTACTTGAAACCGGCGCTGGCGGCGCTGCCGCAAGTCAAACGCGAGCGAAAGATATTCTTCGTGCTGGCGTGGCTGAACGCTTTCATCGGCGGCCAACACGACAAAGCTGCGCTTGGCGAAGTCCGCGGATTTTTGCGAACGAACAAGCTGGATCGGGATTTGGAATTGAAA
>JAEUQP010000012.1 GCA_016789645.1 Acidobacteriota bacterium
TGGTGAAATTGTGCCGTTGAATTGAACGCGCGCAGCTTAGTGAGTCGGCTTGATCGTGGCAAGCAAAGAAAAACCTTACATGGATTTCACGTTTGATTGAACTCGACTTAACCACCGGTGAGTAAAGTTCGTGCCTCGAACATTCCCAACATCACCAAAATCGAGCTTGTCTTTCAAAGATGCAAATGGCAGATTTCCTTTTTATCGAACCCAATCCATCGCTGGCATCGCCCAGCGCCAACCCGGACGCTTTCATGAAAGAATTGCCGGAATCTGCACTCAACGAATTGCGCGATCACGTGTTGTTGATGGGCGGCGAAGTCGAACGCGCTATTGACGAAGCGACGCGCGCGTTGATCGAACGTGATTCGGAAATGGCCGAACAGGTTTTACGCGACGACGATCGCGTGGATGCGCTGGAACTGGAAGCCGATCAACTGTGCGTTCGCTTGCTGGGAATGCAGTCTCAGGCGGCCAACGATCTGCGGTTGGTGGTGACGGCCATCAAAATCACTCCGATTTTGGAACGCATCGCCGATCACGCTTGCAACATTGCGCGAGCGGCGATTTACCTGAACGACGAACCGCAACTGAAACCTTATTTTGATCTGCCGAAAATGAGCTGGCTGGCGTGCGAAATGTTGCGGTTGTCGCTGGATGCCTTTGCCGCCGCAGACGCTGACACGGCTCGCGCAGTGATTGCGCGCGACGACGATATTGATCGGCTGTACGACCGCATCTTTCACGAATTGCTGGATCGCATGTCGAACGATCCGGCAGCCGCCGGGCGAGCCGCGCGGCTGTTGCTGGTCGCCAAACATCTGGAACGCATCGGCGATTACGTCACCGACATCTGCGAACTGATTGTGTATATGAAAGAAGCGATGGTGATTAAGCATAGTAGACAGTAGACAGTAGACAGTAGCCGGCTTCAGAAAGAGTTTGGTAGCTCCAGAAGTTACGAAAAATTTCTTGTTGATTGCTGTAAGGCAGCCTACAAGTTCAATCGAAGCCTTCACCATAACCTACTCTGCCTTCTGTCTAAGTTTACCCATGAAAAGATATGAAGCCTTACATCCTAATCATCGAAGACGACCCGGACATTGCCGAAAGCATTCGCTACAACCTGGAACGCGAAGGCGCGTTTCAGGCACAAGTGGCGCTGACCGGCGAACAAGGATTGAACATCGCGCTTGGCAAAGGGCAGGAACGAAGATCGGATGGCAGTTCGGTTGCGCCGGACTTGCTAATTCTGGATTTGAATTTGCCGGGCATGAGCGGCTTTGAGCTTTGCCGCCGGTTTCGCACCGAAGAAATGACGCGCCGCACGCCGATCATCGTCCTGACAGCTCGCACCGAAGAAGCCGACAAAGTACGCGGCCTCGACCTGGGCGCGGACGATTACATGACCAAACCCTTCAGCGTGCGCGAACTGGTTGCGCGCGTGCGCGCTGCCTTGCGCCGATCCGGCTTTGAAGCGCAAGCGCCGAAAACTTACGACGACGGCATGTTGCGCATTGATTACTCCGATTTCGCGGTTTTCAGCCAGGGACAACCGGTCAAACTCACCCGCAAGGAATTCGCGCTGCTTTCAATTCTGTCGCGCAACAAAGGCCGCGTCGTTCCGCGCGAACAATTGCTGGATCAGGTTTGGGGATTGGAATATTACGGCGAAGCGCGCACGCTCGACGTTCACATCAGCGGCTTGCGCAAAAAGCTTGGCGCGTGCGGCAACTGCATCGAAACTGTGATCGGTATTGGGTATCGGTTCAAGGCGGAAGGTAGACAGAATACAGAAGACAGTAGGCAGTAGGCAGTAGGATTCAGCCGATGCTTTGCCTCGCTTCATCGCTTCTTTCAACGGATCAATTTATGATTTCAGGTCTCAAAGAAAACTGAAGCCTTTCAACCGCAGCTACTGTCTTCTGACTACTCTCTACTTTCAGAAAAATGCTCACTCGACGCATAAAAATCATTCGCGCCACGATTGCGATGGTCGCTTTCTTTGCGCTGTACGAAACGGTGAAGACGATCTTGTTTCCCACCATGAACGTCGTCACGTCGCACATCGTTTCCACGGTGATCGTAGGCGTCATTACCATCGTCATCGCATTTTATGTCTATCGCCAGCAAAGCCATCTGTTGGCCGAACGGGAACAAAGCACCCAACGATTGCGCGAAACGCTCGGCAAATCCGAACGCGATGAAACCTTGCTGCGTTCGATTCTCGCCTCTGTCGCCGAAGGACTGGTCATCACCGGACGCAATTCCGAAGTGTTGTTGATTAACGACGCCGCGCGCGTATTGTTTGGGCTGGGAGCAAAATCAGTCGTTCGGCTGACCGACCTGAGCCGCGATCCGCAAATTCATCGCGCCCTTTCAACCGTGCTTTCGACTGGCGACCGCGTGGAAGCGCGCCTGGAACTTCGCGC
>JAEUQP010000013.1 GCA_016789645.1 Acidobacteriota bacterium
AAATTCCGCGATGCCGCCGGTGCTTATCTGCGCGGCAGTCAGGTGCCGGGCGCTCCGGCGTGGTTGCAACCGATGGCGGCAACCGTACTGGCCAAAGGCGGCGACCGCGAAACCGCCCGGCAAATGTTTCAGCGCCTTTACGAAGAAAGCAACGACGGTTTTGTCCGTCAGGTCTGCGAAGAACAATTGCTGCTACTTCAACAGCAATAAAAAACAGATAACGGAATTGACGGAGTTCCCAAATTCTCCTTTTCCGTTTTTTCAGTTATTTCCGTCTGTTCCGTTGTTTCCAATTCCTCATTGAGTCGAATGCTTGCTATCGAAACACACAACCTGACCCACGACTTTTTGACCGGTTTCTGGCGCAAACAAACGGTGCGCGCGCTGGACGGGCTGAGTTTGTCGGTCGCATCGGGCGAAGTGTTCGGATTGCTCGGCCCCAACGGCGCAGGCAAAACCACGACGTTCAAAATCTTGATGGGGTTGATTCGCCCGACTGGCGGCGAAGCGCGCATTCTTGACGAGCCAGTGCAAACCGTGGCGATGCGCCGCCGGATCGGGTACTTGCCCGAACAACCTTACTTTTACGATTACCTGACGGCGCGCGAATTTCTGCTTTATTGCGGCGCGTTGTGTGATTTGCCGAAAGCCAAGGCTCGCCAGCGCACCGACGAACTGCTGCGGCAGGTCGGCCTTGCGGATTCCGCCGACAGACAGCTTCGCAAATTTTCCAAAGGCATGTTGCAGCGCGTTGGTCTGGCGCAAGCCTTAATTCACAATCCCGAAGTCTTATTTCTGGATGAACCGATGTCTGGACTTGATCCATTGGGTCGCCGCGAAGTCCGCGATTTGATCGTCGGCTTGCGCGCCCAAGGCAAAACGGTTTTCTTTTCGTCGCACATCCTGACCGACGTTGAAGCCATGTGCGACCGCGTTGCCATTCTGAACAAAGGCCATCTGGTCGAATCCGGCAAGCTGTCGGAAATCCTGAAAACGCGCAGCAACGAACTGGACGTCGTCGTCAGCGGCGTCAACGAACCGGCATTGGCTGACATCCGAAGCTTCGCTGCGTCTGTTTCTGCCACTCCAGACATCGCTCGCGTTCGACTGAACAACGACCGCGACCTAGAACGATTGCTGGCGCTGACGCATCAAACCGGAGGCCGAATCGTTTCGGTCAATCCCGTCCGCGAATCGCTGGAAGATTTGTTTGTCCGCGAAGTAACCCGATGACGTCAATTCGCCAAACTCTGTCGCCGGAAGCTATAATCCCGCCTCATTTTTCGAAGTTCAAAACCTGATGAATGACCAAATGCTGAAAAAGTTTTTCGCGTTTCTCTTCTTGCTTTGTGTTTGCCAACTGATGGCGGCTGGCCAATCGTCGGAACTCGATCCACTGATTGACCGCTTGCAGGCGAAATACAACAAACTGGCTTCGCTGTCGGCGGATTTCACGCAGATTCACACCGGTGGCCAATCGCGTCGCGAAAGCGGGCGCGTGCTGCTGAAAAAACCCGGCAAGATGCGTTGGGATTACACGTCGCCTGAAGCCAAGCTGTTCATCTCCGACGGCAAAACTTTGTACGAATACGTTCCGGCGGAAAAATACGCCTCCAAAAGTTCGATCAAGGATTCCGGCGATATGCGCGCGCCGTTCGCCTTTTTGCTGGGACGCGGCAATTTGCGCCGCGATTTCAAAACCATCGAATTTGCCAAAGAAGCTCCGGCGCGTGCGGGCAACAAAGTTTTGCGAATGGTTCCCAAACGAGCGGCAGATTTCCGCGAATTGCTGGTCGAAGTCGAACCGACGAGTTTACAAATTGCGCGGTTGACGTTGATCGAAAGCGGTGGCGCTCGGTCGGATTTTCTTTTCTCGAACGTTCAGGAAAATCCGGCGGTCAGCCCAGCGCAATTCGTCTTCAAAGCCCCGCCGGGCGTCGAAGTTAGAACGAACGATTGACCAAACTACGGACCATTGTTTTTGAATGACCAAACTTCATATTTTTTCCGATTTTGACGGTACGATCAGCCAGAAAGACACGTTGGTCTTTTTGGCGACGAATCTGGGTGGAGGCGTGGAGATGGTGCAAACCATCGGGCGTTTGATCCGCGAAGGCAGCATCACGTTAAGCGAAGGCATTGCCGCTGAAATGCGCAGCATTCGCCGTCCGTTTGCCGATGCCGAAGCGCTGTTACGCGAACAGGTGCAGATTGATCCGGGCTTTCCCGCCTTTGCCGCGTGGTGCGAAACCAACGCAATTCCGCTGACGATTTTGAGCGCGGGATTTCATCAATTGATTGATCTGTTCATTCGCCGCGAAGAATTTCCGCATCTGGAAATTCTGGCCAACACGTTGAACCCCGATGCTGAAAAAGGCTGGCAATGCGTATTTCGCGACAAAAGCGGTTGGGGACACGACAAATCGCTGGCAATCAAAGCGGCGAAAAAACGTGGCGAGCATACGGTCTTCATCGGCGACGGACTTTCCGATCGTGGAGCCGCCGAAGCTGCCGACGAAGTCTTTGCCAAACATTCGCTGGTTGACCATTGCCGAAAAACCGGCATCCCGTTTCACGAATACCAAACCTTTGATGACGTTTTGAAACATTTGCAGGATAGGTTTTAGAAAATGAGCACGCTGATTCTGAGTCAACAAAGTGAAGAGCATGAGTTGCAACGCCGCCGAGAAGAACTGGCGCAACTCGAAACCGAAGTCTCCAACGCCGAAACCCGTTTGGCGGGCGTCAACGCCGGATTGACGACGTTCGAAATTCGTTACCTGAGCGTGGTTGGCGACCGATACGACGAACTGGCGAAAATCGAAAAAGAAATCGCCCGGTTGCAAGGCCTGGAATTTGACGAAGATTATGATGGCGATTCGCTGGCCGACGACGAAGTCGGCTGCGGCCAGAATCGTATGCACAGCGACAAACTGAAAAAGCTGTACAAGGAAGTCGCGCGCAAATTTCACCCTGACCTGACTTCGTGCCCGCAGGAACGCCAGCATCGCCATCAACTGATGGTCGAGGTCAATCGCGCGTACGAATCCGGCGCCGAAGACCGGTTGCAGGAATTGCTGGAAGCCGGTGCCAGCTTGGAAGCCGTTGAAACCAACGGCGCGATATCCGCCGAAATGATTTTGCTGCTGCGCAAAATCGCCGAAGCCAAACAACGGCTGGCTGACATCGAAACCGAAATCGAAGACATCACTTCGTCGGAAATCTACAAACTCAAACGGCGCGTCGAAACCGCTGAAATTCAGGAAGACGATTTGTTTGCCGATCTGGTGTTGCAAGTGGATCGGCAAATCAAAAAGGCGCAAAACCGGTTGTTCCATCTGAAACTGATTCTGGAAGGCGAGGTCGAAGTCGCCGCGTGACGCTGCCCAAATTCCATTACAACAATCGCCGCTTTGCCGGCGTCACCAATTCCGAAACCGGCGAAGTCGGCTCCGACACCATTTTTCATTACCACCAGCAAGACGACATCGTCTGGGCAACGTACGCGGGCGGCAGCATTCGCTTTGGCGCGTTGGTGGCGACGGTGGACGCTGATGGTTGCCTGGACATGCGTTATCAGCACGTCAACCAACAAGGCGAGCTTTGCACCGGAAAATGCCGCTCAACGCCGGAAGCGCTGCCTGACGGACGTTATCGCCTGCACGAATCGTGGCAATGGACGAGCGGCGATGGTTCGGCGGGAAGTTCCATAGTTGAAGAGTTGAAGTAAATGCCGCCAATT
>JAEUQP010000016.1 GCA_016789645.1 Acidobacteriota bacterium
ACCAATAGAGGTCGAACTTTTTTCTCGAAAAACTCCGTCTGATTGGCCTGTTCATTGATAAGCTCGAACGACCGCGCCGAAGCCGATTCCGAGCCAGGACTGAGATACAGCAAGGCTGCACCGATGAAGCAAACAACCACAACAAATTTCAGACGGTGAATCATCGCCAACATGAACTTGCTCCTTGGGCAATTGAAGAATTGGGAAGTAGACGCAGATTTCAGCGAAGCCGCGTTATAGCTTTGGTTTGACAGATTGGTCAAGCCACTTGGAAATGGGGATCGGTTCGGCGTGTTCGAGCCTCTTGTGCAGGTCTGTGTAGGTGGTGATTGTTTGGCTTTGGTACGAATCGGGCGAGAAAACTTTCCCGCGAATATTTTTCCAGGCTTGGAGAAGTGCGAGTCTTCGGAAAGATGGGAAAACGATGGCTTTGGGGAAATTATTTCATAGCGGTTTTTACTCGACGAAGTAAGAATTACTCGGCTGTGGCAAAGCTGGCTTTGTGGGGAACAGGTTGCAGGCAAGTTCAAAGCTTGCTTTTTCAATAGTTTAGGGGGAATTTTTGAGAGTGGACTTTCTGTGGCATCGAGCTTGCTCTAGCTTGGGTGGGGCAACGAGATACCAAGTGGTTAACTCCACTGACGGTGTCAAGCGGTTACCAGGGTGAGGAAGGTGACCGCACTTATCATGGCGCTACAGGCAATCCCACGACTGTAGCGCCTTTTATTTTCCGACTGCCGAGAGCTTTCCGGCACTCGTGCAAACAGACAATCTCACGGATGTGGTGTTCGGTGCTAGAGTCTGTTTGATCGCTGCCATTCCTTACCGCCAAAGGCTTCAAATTCTCCCATCAATTCATGATTTCCCCCTTGCTAATAATCATCAGCATTGTGTCCAGTGTCGAAGATTGTCGAACTTAAACAGCAGATGGCGTGGTAGGCGTATGATTACGTGCCTCGAAAGGGTTTGCGGTTAAGGGATGCGCCGCAGTACGTATTCATGCGCCGACCAGACCACCTGCTGACGGAGCGCGGATGTCCACATCCGCAATCTTCCTTGACGGACTTTCCTGCCGTGACTATGTTGCGTGTTCCTTTGCTTATCTTTTAACGAGAGAACGAAATTCAAGCTGGCCAATTCACCGCAGAGGCGCAAAGAGGCGCAGAGGTAACGCAGAGTGTTCAATCGAGACCTCTGCGCTTCCTTAGCGTTCTCTGCGTCTCTGCGGTGAAAGAGAGTTTGGGGTTCGCTTTTTCTCACAACCAGCAGGGCGCGCAATGTTGAGCGATTACCGCCAGCGATTTGGCGAGTACCATTCCGAACTTCACCGCGAAGATTTTCTCTTTCGTTCCGGTCGCCAAACCAGCCGCGATGTGGCGCACACCCACAGCGAATACAGCGACCTGTTTCGACTTTCGACGGTCGAAGAACTCCGCGCCAAACGCAACGATGTTTCCGAATCTCGCAAAACCGAACGAGCTGCCATTGCCCGGTTGATCGCCTTTGCGCTGGAAGGAAATCTGCTTGCTCGCGTTCGCGACGTGTCTGCCGAAATTGCCGAGTACGAAGCCGCCTCGAAAATTGATTGGCCGTCAAAAAGTAATCTGGATGTGCAGCGAATTCCTTTTCATCAAATCGAAGAATTGCTGGCGACCGAACCTGATCGCGAGCGTCGTCGCGAACTTCGCGCCCGCCGAGCCGACATCGTCAAAGGAACTCAGGATTTGTTGGCTGAACGATTTGAAAAGCTGCGAATCGGAGCCGTCGAATTGGGGTTTGAAAGCTATACGATGATGCGAAGGCAGCTTCGCGGAGTTGATCTTGAAACTGTGGCGACGAAGGCAAGCCAAATTCTGTCGAAAACCGAAAGCCGTTATGTTTCAGAGCTTGCGCCGTTGCTGGCGCGCGAAACCGGCGTTGCGTTGGACGAAGCAACTGGAGCAGATTTGCCGTATCTGCGGCGTTACACGCGGTTTGATGTGTTCTTTCCGCGCGAACAGATGCTGCGCGTGTACCGCGAACTCTTTGCCAACTTCGGGTTCAATCCTGACAAACAAGCAAATGTCGAACTTGACGCCGCCGTCCGCGCGGGCAAACAGCGCCGTGCGTTTTGTTCGCCGATTCGCATTCCCGACGAAATCAAACTGGTCGTTCAACCAACCGGCGGCCAGTTGAATTATGGCGAATTCTTGCGCGCCGCGGGCAAAGCGCAAGCTGCCGCGTGGACTTCTCGCAATCTG
>JAEUQP010000034.1 GCA_016789645.1 Acidobacteriota bacterium
CGCGCGCCGCATCTGGCACCGCGTGATGACCGAACGGTTCAAAGCCAAGAATCCGCGTTCGTGGCAAATGCGTTTCCACACGCAAACCGCCGGAGTCAGCCTGACTGTCCAGCAACCGATCAACAACATTATTCGCGTCGCTATTCAGGCGCTGGCCGGAGTGCTCGGCGGAACGCAAAGCCTGCACTGCGACGGGTACGACGAAGCGTTGGCTTTGCCAACCGAACGCGCCGCCTTGATCGCTCTGCGCACGCAACAAATCATCGCGCACGAAACCGGCGTCACGAACACCGTTGACCCGCTCGGCGGTTCGTACTTCATCGAAAAGCTGACCAGCGAACTGGAAGAAGAAGCCTACGAATACTTCCGCAAAATTGATGCGATGGGCGGCATGGTTGAAGCCATCGAACTCGGCTACCCACAAAAAGAAATTCAGGAATCGGCTTATCAATACCAACGCGCCGTCGAACGCGGCGAAAAAGTCATCGTCGGCGTCAATGCGTACCAGATGGACGGCAACGAACTCGGCGAAGCGAACATTCTGTACATTGACGAATCCGTCGCCGAATTGCAGCGCGAACGCCTGGCCAAGCTCCGCGCCAAACGCGACAACGCCGCCGCCCAACGCGCGCTCGATGCGTTGCGCAAAGGAGCCGAAGACGAATCGGTCAATACGATGCCTCTGCTGATCGATTGTGCTCGCGCCGATTGCACGCTTGGCGAAATGTGCGACGCCCTTCGGCCTGTGTTTGGCGAATACCAGGAGCCGGATTTTTAGTCGTGGAGCTTTTCCTCGAATACAGTAAAATCGCTCGCGTGGAGGTAATGCATGCTAAATGAACAAACAGAATTTTCCGGCACCGTTCATCAAGGCGTTGTGGTTCTCGACCCTCCCGCCAACCTGCCCGAAGGCCAAGTGGTAAAAGTAATTGTAGAGGCTTCAAGCAAAGACGAAGGAATTGAAACCGTTGGCCAACGGCTTATGAAATTTGCAGGCACGATTGAAGGGCTACCAGCCGATTTTGCTCTCAACCACGATCACTATTTATTCGGAGCCGAGAAACGTGATACCGACTCAGACCAATGATGTCTTTGCTGACACGTTTTACTATTTCGCGTTGCTATCGCCGAGCGATGTGACTCACCCAAAAGCCGCCACCATCACGCCAACATTAAACGGTCGTATTTTTACGAGCGCCTGGATTGTGGCGGAATTGGCAGCGGCTTTTTCCGCCCCGCCTCGTCGCGCACGCTGCCTGGCATTGATTGACCATCTGTACGCCGATCCACAAATTACCGTCATTCCACCGTCGCCTGAATTGTTCGATGCCGGTTTGGCTCTTTACCGTAACCGGCCCGACAAAGGCTGGTCACTGACCGATTGCATCTCGTTCATCGTGATGGAACGCGAAGGCATCACCGAAGCACTGACCGGCGACCACCATTTCGAACAAGCAGGCTTTATCGCTTTGTTGAAGTAGCCGTATCAATAACCTCAGAGCCAGTAACACAACAGCCGTGTTGTACAACAAGCGCGTTGTACATTTCAGGAGGATTTGCCGTGAGTTACGAAATCGCTCAACAACGCATCGCCGAAGCGCGCCGCACGAATTCGCCGCGCCTGAATCTGTTCGCTCCCAAATTGACTAAACCTGCAATGTTATAGCTTCTTCAATTACCGATATTGATCGTTACGGTGTTCGCCGTTTTGCCATCAATGGTCACGACGACATCCACCGAGCCGCGTCCGCGAAGTGATTCGGGAAGTTTGACGTTCAGTTGATCCACGCCGACCAGCCGCGAATGTGCGCCGAGGAAACTGACTTCGGCTTGAACGCCTCCGATCATCACGCGGACGTTGGTCATGCTGCTGCGGCGACGAAGCCCGGTTCCATACAACACCAGAAAATTCGGCTTGGCGGCGGTTCCGACACTCAGCACGCGCGGCGTACCGTCAGAATTCCCAACCGGTTGAAAGCTCACTCCGTCGGCGGTGACCTGCGCGGCAGGAACGCCTTTTCCACTGGATAAAATCGTGAAGATGCTGGGGCTGACGGTTTCAATCGTCACCGTTCCGTTGGCGATTTCGGTGCTGCCGCTCATGACCTTGACCGTCGCCACGCCCGGATCAACGTTCGTCGGCACAACATAATTGATCTGCGTCGGCGACACGTACAGCAACGGCGCGGACAAATTGTTGACCATCACCGTCACACCGTTCAGCGTCAACGGCAGCGGCAAGGAATTGGCCGACGCTGTGGATTGGCTGATTCCGGTACCGAACGTGGCCACGATGGAATCGGGCGCAATGGTTTGCGCGTAACTGGCGGCATTGACCGTCCGCACGTTTTGCGTGACGCTGCCGCCAACTGGCAACAGCGTGTCCGCAAAGCCGCCAAAGTTCGTCGTCCAATACCATTTGTAAGTCGTGGTTGCCGAATACGCGCGGCTGATGCCCAACACATTGAAGTTTGGGTTCAACATCGCCGCGTTATGGCTTGGCGAATTGCGCCAGAGATTGAAGGTGCGTGCCGCGTCGCCGTATCCGGCAGCGATGTTTTCTCCCTTGAACGTGTTGTAGCCGTAACCAAACGCCGCCATTCGCGTAAACGGATCGCGCCCGGCGCTGTCCGTGTGATTGAAGTAATTTTTCGCCGCCATATCCGCGCTCATCCAATCGGCGGCGCGCGTCAGCGCGGCAGAAACGCGCAAAGCTCCCAGCCCGTTTTGCGCGCGATAATCGTTGATGAGTTTCAACACGCCTTGTTCTTCGGCATCAATCGTCGGCGTTTGAGCGATTGCCACGACCGGCATCGCCAGTCCCAAAACCAAAAGAAAAAGAAAGAAATGAATGCTGTTTCCGCGCCTGACCATGAAGTTGCTCCATCCTGTTCGGCCCCAAGACAAACGTTTCCCTGCCTTAGGCACCAGGCGAATTTGGGATGCAGTGGGAATTGATTCACGCGCTTCGCGAAAGGTGAGGGAATGCGAAAGCGGCGGCCAAACAGGGTCGGCAATGTTCGGACAAGGAACTGAATTTCAAGAGGGATGATTTCAGAAGCTTCAGGAAAAGGGGCTGGTGAAGCCTGTCAGTGGGCACTTAGGGCTTGGGCACGAGCCATCTTTTAACACAAGCCGCGAAGCCAGGTAAATGCCCAAAATTTACACACCTCATCCAGCGTGTATAATCCGCACTCAATCCCCTCAACTCAATTTTTCGGAGGCTACATAACCTTGAGCAATTCTGTGAAACGAGTCGCGTTGGCGTATTCGGGCGGACTCGATACCTCGATCATCATTCCCTGGCTGAAAGAAAACTATAACTGCGAAGTCGTCGCCATTGCGGGCGATGTCGGCCAGGCGGAAGAACTGGACGGTTTGACCGAAAAAGCGCTGAAAACCGGCGCGGTCGAATGTTACGTCGAAGACCTGCGCCACGAATTCATCACCGAATACATCTGGCCTACGCTGAAAGCCGGCGCCGTGTACGAACACAAATATCTGCTGGGCACTTCGTTCGCGCGGCCTGTGATCGCCAAACGCCAGGTCGAAATCGCTAAACAAACCGGTTGCACCGCGCTGGCGCACGGCTGCACCGGCAAAGGAAACGATCAGGTGCGATTCGAACTGACGTTCAAGGCGCTGGCGCCGGAAATGGAAGTCATAGCTCCGTGGCGCGAATGGGACATCGTTTCGCGCGAAGACGCGATTGATTACGCCACCGAACGTCAGATTCCCATCACCGCCAGCCGCGAAAAGATTTATTCGCACGACCGGAACATCTGGCACCTCTCGCACGAAGGCGGCATTCTGGAAGACCCCGCCAACGAACCCGACGAAGCGATGTTTGAACTGACCGTTTCGCCGTTCAAAGCGCCGGACACGCCGGAATATGTCGAAATCGGATTTGAAAGCGGCATCCCGGTTTCCGTCAACGGCGAAGCGCTTGATCCGATTCCGTTGATTGAAAAACTGAACGAAATTGGCGGTCGGCACGGCTGCGGACGAATTGATCTGGTGGAAAACCGTCTGGTCGGCATGAAATCGCGCGGCGTGTATGAAACTCCGGGCGGAACGTTGTTGCTGGCCGCGTTGCGCGAACTGGAATCGCTCTGCCTCGACCGCGAATCGGCGCATTACAAAGAAGTCATCGCGCACAAATATGCCGAGATGGTGTATTTCGGCCAGTGGTTCACGCCGCTGCGCGAAGCGATTGACGCATTCGTCAACGTGCTGATGGCTCCGGTCAGCGGCACGTGCAAATTGAAGCTGTACAAAGGCAACGTCATCGTCGCCGGACGCACTTCGCCGAACACGCTGTATCGTCCCGATCTGGCTTCGTTCACGATGGGCGCCAGTTACGATCAGAAAGACGCCGCAGGCTTCATCAACATTCTGGGCTTGCCGTTGAAGGTCAAAGCTCTGACACAAAAATAAAGCTCAAAGTTCAACCTTCAGGTTGCCGTTAAAACTACCAACCTGAAGGTTGAACGCTGAACAGCAAGAAAGGAAGTTCAATGATTCGATTGGCAATTCCCAGCCGCAACCTCGCCCCCAAATCTCCCCGAACAATTCTTCTTTCGCTTCTGTTGCTCGTTTTGGTGACCAGCGCCTGCAACAACTCTTCCTCGAATCCGGGTTCCGGCACCTCGTCCAGCGCGCCAGCGGCAACATCATCGTCTTCTGGCTCTTCCGGCGGCGGCGAAGCCTTTGAAGGCTTGATCACCTCCAAAATGACGGCCAGCAATCAGCAGATGGAAATCAAATACGCCGTCAAAGGATCGCGCACGCGCATCGAAACGCAACTTGCCGCAGGCGGAACGCAGATGGGCGTTGTGCTGATGGATTTCGCTGCCGGCTCGCAAACCATGTTGATCCCGCAGATGAAAACCTACACGACCATCAACTGGAACGACCAAGGCGGCATTAAAAGCATGGCCGAAAACATGACGGGCGATGCGTCGTTCAAAGCAACACCGACCGGCAAAACCGAAACCATCGCCGGACACAGTTGCACGCACTGGATTCTGGGCGAAAAACAGGACACCGATGCTTGTCTGGCAAAAGGCTTGGGCTATTTTGGCGGCGGAGGCGATTCGGGCAGTGTGTTTGAAAAACTTCGCAATTTCGCGCTCGGCGACAAGGCCAAAGCCGCGCTGCAATCCAATCCCGAATTCCTGCAATTTATCGAAGGTGGCGTCTTTCCGTTGAAACTGTCCATCATCGAAAATGGCCAATCACGCACTTTGATGGAAGTCACTCGCGTTGAACGAAAACCGCTCGACGATTCGATCTTCGCCATTCCGCCGGACTTCAAGAAGATGGAAATTCCCGGAATGCCGACCGGCAAGAAATAATTGCAAAAATGAGTTGGCAAGCTTGGTTTTCTTAAAGTCTGCGCCGATCTTGTTGGCTTGCGAAGTCAAATTTGGCAAACTGTGAGCGCCAAAAAATTATGCAGACAATCGAATTTACAATTGATGAAACCTTACTGGCAAAACTTGACCAGATCACAAGCAAGTTGTCAGTAACGCGCGCAGCCTTTATCCAGCAGTTGCTGGAAGCAGCACTGCAACAGCAGGAAGTTCTTGCACAGGAACGCCGTCATGCTGAAGGTTATGCCCGTCACCCCGTACAGCCTGGCGAATTTGACGGATGGGAAAACGTGCGGGTTTGGGAGCAACCATGAGACAAGGCGATGTGTATTGGTGTGAATTGCCGCCTCCCGATAAACGTCGCCCTGTTTTGATTCTGACGCGTAATTCAGCCATCTCATTTTTGACCGGAATTACGGTCGCCCCACTTACGACTCGTATTCGTAACATCCCAACTGAAGTCGTGCTCACTCCAGAAACTGATGGAACGCCTTCAGCGTGTGCTGTTAACCTGGACAACATCCAAACTGTCCAAAAAGATTCGCTTGATGCTCATCTAACAACTCTTTCTTATGCGCGTATGCGCGAAGTAGCAACAGCCATAGAGTTTGCGTTTGGATTTACAGGACTAAAACAAAAACCCTGACCTGAAAAGAAAATCTATTCGGACAACTTGATCTTCAAACACTTGTGAAAATTGCGATTTCAAGGAAGATGAATATCGCTTTTGAACTCGGCATCATACGCCTCGCCTAGCCTTCCATCTCCACAACACCCAACTCACGAAAGGACGAGAACGATGAACCGACTGCTTTGGCTCACGTTGAGAATGGCGCTTGCAGTAGAAAAAGTCGCCGTCGAAGTTGCGACGGAAAGGATGGGTTATGAAAACTGATTTGAGAATTGCTTTTTTTACGGATTCTTACACCGAAGTAAACGGTGTCGCGCATACCAGCCGGATGTTGACGGCGTTTGCCCGCAAACGCGAGTTGCCGTTTTTGTGCGTTCACGCTGGCGACAAAGTTGAACTGTTCCAGGAAGGCAGTTTGCAACGTTTGGTGCTGCCGCGAACACGATTCGGCTTCAAGCTGGATGCCGATTTGCGCTTTGATTTGTTGATGATGCGGCACGTGCGGCGCGCGTTGAAAATCGTCCGGCAGTTCAACCCGGATGTCATTCACATCACCGGGCCGAGCGACATCGGATTGCTGGGATTGTTTGTCGCGCGGCGATTGAACCTGCCAATCGTCCTGTCCTGGCACACCAACATTCACGAATACGCCAAACAACGGCTGGAAAAACTGCTGCCGTGGATTACGACGTTTTTGGCCGACACTCGACGGTTTTCGCTGGCAGGCAGCGCCGAACAGTTGAGCCTGAAATTGACGCTGTTGTTTTACAAATTCGGAAAAGTTTTTCTGGCTCCGAACGAAGAGCTTGGCGAAATGCTACGCCGAACAAACAATCGCCCGGTGTTTATGATGCGGCGCGGCGTGGACACGAATTTGTTTTCTCCCGCGAAACGCGAGCGAAAAGACGGGCTTTTCGCCATCGGTTACGTCGGACGGCTGACGCCTGAAAAGAATGTGCGGATGCTGGCCGATCTGGAAAAAGGATTGGTATCGGCTGGCGTCAAAGATTTTCGTTTCGTCATTGTCGGCACGGGAGGCGAACGCGAGTGGCTGGAACAGCAAATGCAAACTGCCAGCTTTGCCGGTGTGTTGAAGGGCGAGGCGTTGGCACGCGCTTACGCAAATCTCGATTTATTCATCTTCCCTTCGCGCACGGACACTTTCGGCAACGTCGTGCTGGAAGCACAGGCTTCGGGCGTGCCCGCCATCGTCAGCGATCAAGGCGGCCCGAAATTCATTATTCGTGACGGCAAAACGGGTTTGGTAGCGCGCAGCAATTCGGGTTTTCTAAAAGCCACGTTGAGTTTGATGTCGCAACCGGAACTTCACGCGCAAATGCGCGAAGCGGCGCGTGAAGTGGCGAATCAGGCTTCGTGGGACAACGTCTTCGAGACAGTCTGGCAAGCGTATGAACTTTGCGCGCAACGCGCAGCCGCAGAACGCGCCGTGCGCCAACCGTTGCCTCCGTCCACTGCGAGGCAGGATGCAATCAGTTAATCAGGAATCTCGTTCGTTTACCGTCGGCGAAGCAGCGTTGAACCTGCTTCGCCATCCCATTCAAACTCTGGTTCGCCGATGGAATTGGAAATCGGCAGTGCTGAGCGCGCTGACGCGCGGCGCTTTGTTTTTCTTCGCCAATCTGGGGGCGGGAATGTCAGCGGCCATCGGCGCAATGAGCATCGAAGCAGCGTTTTACATCACCGTCGCAGGCTTTTACGGTTCGGCCACCGAAGCCTTTCGCAAAGCGCGCCCAGCGTGGTTGGCCACGACAGTGATGATGATCGTCATGCCAACGCTCAATCATTCGCTGGAATTCGCGCTGCACTGGTCGAACGGAACGAAAAAACTGACAACCAGCATTGTCGCGTCCATCGCGCTTTCCGTTCTATCGGCGGTGTTCAACCTGTTCGCCATGCAACGCGGAGCTTTCATCGTCGGAGCCGAACGCCAATCCTTGCTCGACGATTTTCGCCAATTGCCGCAGATCATTTTCGACTTCCTGACGTTCATTCCGCGAAGCCTGATGGCCAACCAATGCCGCGACGAATAATGAAACCTGCCAGTCCTCAGCCAGCTTGAATTCCTACCAACCCGCCACTACAGTCAGCACCCGTCACATATTCCACTTCCCGGACGACAAGCATGAAAACACTCAAAATCGGAATCTCATTCGGCCTGGCGCTGACGGCCGTGTTGTTCGCCTTCAGTTCGCAGGCACAAGTCAAAAAGAAATACACCGGCTGGACTCAATTCGGTGGCGGCGAGGAAAACATCCACTATTCGACGCTGTCGCAAATCACGCGCGACAATGTTCATCAGCTTCAGGTCGCGTGGCAATTCGACAGCGGCGACGAATTCAACGGTTCTGAAATCCAATGCAATCCGATTGTCGTGGATGGCGTGCTGTACGCGACGACGCCCAAACTGCGCGTGGTGGCGTTGGATGCCGCGACCGGAAAACAAATCTGGAGCTTCGATCCGAACGAAGGCAAACGCGTCACCGGCAAGATGCGAAATCGCGGCGTGACGTATTGGTCGGATGGCAAGGAAAGCCGTTTGTATTTTGGCTATCGCAATTCGCTGATTTCACTGGACGCCAAAACCGGCAAACCGGCGGCAGGCTTCGGCGAAAACGGAGCGATTGATTTGCGACAAGGGCTTGGACGCGATTCGGTCGCTGGGCTGACTGTAACGCTGACCACACCGGGCGTCGTGTACAAAGACATGCTCATCTGCGGCAGCATGACCAGCGAAGGGTTGCCAGCGGCTCCGGGCGACATTCGCGCCTTTGATTTGCGAACCGGCAAACAGCGTTGGAGCTTCCGCACAATTCCGGCAACGGGCGAATTTGGCGCGGACACCTGGCCGCCGAATGCGCGCGAATTTCTGGGCAGCGCCAACAACTGGCCGGGCTTGGTGGTGGATCAGCTACGCGGTTTGGTCTTTGTGCCAACGGGTTCAGCGGCGTTTGATTTTTACGGCGGCAATCGTCCCGGAGACAATCTGTTCGCCAACACGTTGCTCTGCCTGGACGCCAATACAGGCAAACGCGTCTGGCATTTTCAGGCCGTCAAACACGACGTTTGGGATCGGGACTTTCCCAGCGCGCCGCAACTGGTCACGGTGAAACGCAACGGACGAAACGTGGACGCCGTTGCCCAAATCACCAAGTCCGGCCACGCGTATCTATTCGAGCGAACCACCGGCAAACCGCTCTTTCCGATTGAATACAAAAAATATCCGGCTTCGCCAATCGAAGGCGAAAAGCTGGCCGAGACGCAGCCGCTGCCCGTGCTGCCTCCGCCATTTGCGCGGCAACGGTTGACCGAAGAGTTGTTGACCAATCGCACGCCCGAAGCTCGGCAATACGCGCTGGAAAAATTCCGCACGCTGCGCAGCAACGGCCAGTTCGAACCGCCCAGCCGCGAAGGCACAATCATCTTTCCGGGTTTTGACGGCGCGGGCGAATGGGGTGGCGCGGCGTTCGATCCTGAAACCGGATTGTTTTATGTGAACTCCAACGAAATGGCCTGGGTACTGCGAATCATCGAAAAGCCCAAACCAAAAGCTTTACCGAGCGGCAAAACGCTGTACGAGGAAAACTGCGCCAGTTGCCACAAGAGTGATTTCAGCGGTTCGCCGCCGGAATTTCCCGCGCTGAAAGAGCTTGGCAAAAAGATGAGCGAATCCGACGCGCGCGGCATCATTCGCAATGGACAAGGCCGCATGCCGGGTTTCAATCGGTTGGGCAACGAAGCGATTCAGGCAATGGCGTTGTACGTGCTGACCGGCAAAGACACCACGACCTCCGCGACGGCACCCGATCCGCGCATAGACCTGAAATACACGATGGATGGTTACAACAAATTCCTAGATCACGAAGGCTATCCAGCCATCGCTCCGCCGTGGGGGACGCTGAATGCCATTGACCTGAACGCGGGCAAAATCGTTTGGCAGATTCCGTTCGGCGAACATCCTGCGCTGGCCGCTCAAGGGTTGAAAAACACCGGCAGCGAAAATTATGGCGGAGGCATTGTCACCAAAAACGGTTTGTTCTTTATCGGCGCGACGAATTTCGACAAAAAGTTTCGCGTCTTCGACAAACTGACCGGCAAACTGCTGTGGGAAACGTTGTTGCCTGCGGCGGGCAACGCGACTCCGGCAATGTACGAAGTCGGCGGTCGCCAATTCATCGTTATCGCCTGCGGCGGCGGTAAAGGCTCGGCGTCAGG
>JAEUQP010000038.1 GCA_016789645.1 Acidobacteriota bacterium
GTCGAGGTTGCCGTTGTCCGGCCAGCTATTCAGCGGTTCAAAACGCTGTTGACCGCCACCAGCACCGCCGCGTCCATCAGCGACACGATAGGTTCCGGCGCTGTGCCAAGCCATGCGAATGAAAAATGGCCCGTAGTTTCCGTAATCGGCTGGCCACCAGGGCTGTGAAGTTGTCAGAGCTTTCTTGATGTCTGCTTTGACGGCGGCAAGGTCGAGCTTGGCAAACTCTTTGGCGTAATCGAATTTATCTCCCATCGGATTGGATCCGCTGGAGTGTTGCCGAAGTGGTGTAAGGTCTAGTTGCTCAGGCCACCAAAACTGAGGTGATTGAGCACTGACTTCAGTTGACAATAGTAATAGTGAAGCGACCGCAAATGCGGCAAACAACGGCTTCAGGTACTTGTTCATTGACTCCTCCTTGATCGAACGGAAAAAGCCCGTTCTGCTTAAACTGTAAATGACTTGAACGGAGACACCGTTCTGCCTGCTTAAATCACTGGAAATTGTTTTATTGCTGAACAAACCCCTAAACCGCTGGTCGCCCGGACATGCCACAACTTTGACTAAGCGTGGTCCCCTGTTTACGATAACGACCTTTTCTGAGTATGAAAGCCAGCGGCCAGTCGGCTACTGGAGTTTGTTCCAGAAACCCAAGGAATCCGATTTCGGATTCATCCTGACGCCTTTGGCAATTTCGGTAGCGCCAACTTCTGAAAATTGCTGGAGGCGTTTGTGTTTCTCAGCCAGACGCTTGCCTAGCTGATTGAATCGAGTCCTTTTTGAAACCGTCCGGCGTGCGAACGTTCTGCGCGCGCCAGCGTATCGAACCATTCTGCGATTTCTTCAAATCCCTCTTCGCGGGCGATGTTGGCGAACCCCGAATACATCTCCGTGTATTCGTATGTTTCGCTGGCAATCGCCGATTTCAAATTGGCCACCGTATCGCCCAGAGGTTCTCCGGTTACCGGATCGCCCACTTCCTTCAAAAAGTCCAGATGACCGTGGGCGTGCCCGGTTTCCCCTTCGGCCGTGTCGCGGAACAACCCGGCGATTTCCGTATAACCTTCAATATCCGCCTGACGGGCAAAATACAGGTAGCGACGATTGGCCTGAGCCTCACCGGCAAAAGCCAGCTTTAGATTCTCATGCGTCTTCGATCCTTTAAGAACCGGCATTCAATTTCTCCAAGTGAAAAAAGAAAAACAGGCCTTACCGTGCCTTGAGTGTACGAATTTGTTTGGCGACTCGCGCTGGCTTGGCCTGACAAGATTCACACACCCCGACGAAATCCAACCGATGGTTTTCAATCTGAAACCCGTTAACGCCACTGGCCTGCTCAACGAGTTTCATCAACCTCTTCTCAAGCTCCATCTCAACATCAACGATTCCGCTGCATACACGGCAAACCAAATGATAATGCGTGTCCTTGGTGGTCTCGAAATAGGTAATTGCCATTCCAAAATCGAGTTCGCGTACAACTCCCTGACCGGCCAGCACACGCAAGTTGCGGTACACCGTACCCAAGCTCAGACGCGGATGACGGCGTTTGACGATTTTGTAAACCTCTTCCGCCGTCAGATGTCCGCCATGAGTTTCAATGGCATCAAGAATCGCCTGACGTTGTTTTGTATTTCGTAAATTCATTGCAGAGACGGAAATCATCTTATTCGCCCAATCTACATCTGTCAATAAACAGTAATAGGAATAATTACTGATAGTATTTCGACAACAAAATAGCCCTCGGAAGCTATCTGCCGAGGGCTATTTTTGAATTTCAGACCTACATTATGCGGAGAAGGAACTGCCGCAACCACAACCACCCGAAGCATTCGGATTATTGAACGTGAAGCCCGATCCCATCACGCTGTTGACGTAATCAATCTGAACATTTTCCAGATATTGAGCGCTGAACATGTCCACAAACACTTTCAGCCCGGCAGTTTCGACAACTTCATCAGTTGCCTGCGGGGCTTCTTCGATGTTCATGCCGTACTGGAATCCAGAGCATCCGCCCGGCACAACACGCACGCGCAACCCGCCATCGGTTCCAACGTTTTCAGATTCAATAAACTTTCGCACTTCGCTAACCGCGGTTTCAGTTAAAGTCAGATTCATGATTCTTCTCCTAGAGGAATTTCCGGCAGACGTTTTCAGCCTGCCTCAAGTTAAAGATGATTGCTTCTATCAAAATCGCCCGCTCGCTCGCCAAGCGAAAGATAGCCACAGTTACAAACAGCGTCAAATTACTTTTTCAAATTCAAAACCGGCAATGCCTTGTTGGCCTTGATCGCTGCGATGCTCACTTGAGCGGCGACGTTCTGGGCCACATGAGTAAAAGCCTTCGCCTGCGGACTGTCCGGCTGGCTGATGACAATCGGCACGCCCAGATCGCCACCTTCGCGGATGCTGACGGCAATCGGAACCGCTCCCAGAAACGGGATGTCGAAGTTTCCAGCCAACGACTCACCACCGCCATTGCCAAAGATGAAATACTTTTCTCCGTGCGCACACTCGAAATAACTCATGTTTTCGACGACGCCCAGCATTGGCACATTCAATTGCTCGAACATGTTGTAAGCCTTGCGAACATCACTTAGCGCGACTTCCTGCGGCGTGGTAACCAGCACAGCTCCGGCAATGGAAACCATCTGAGCCAGGCTCAACTGCACATCGCCCGTTCCCGGAGGCATGTCTACGACCAGATAATCCAGTTCCCCCCATTCAACTTGCCGCAAAAACTGCGAGACCGCCGAAGTCAGCATCGGGCCGCGCCAGACAACGGCCTTGTCACCCGGGTTCAGCAAGCCGATGCTCATGGTTTTAACGCCGTGATACACGGGCGGAATGATCTTTTCGCCACGCACCATCGGCATATCGCGTCCGCCCATCATGATCGGAACGTTGGGGCCGTAAATGTCCGTATCCACAATCCCCACGCGTGCGCCCATCAGGCTGAGCGACACGGCCAGATTCACCGCCACCGTGGATTTCCCGACACCACCTTTGCCGGAAGTCACAGCGATGATGTGATTGATTCCGGCAATTTCAGCCTTGTCCAGCGAACCGCGAGCTTTCGGGACCTCGGCATCCATTTTGACTTCGACGCGCTCTACGCCGGGAACAGCCATCACGGCTTTTTCGGCTTCGAATTTCAGTTGGTCGCGTACCGGACAAGCTGGCGTGGTCAGCACAAACCGAAAGCCAACGATGCCTCCGCAGATACTCACATCGCGGATCATGTTCAACGTCACGATGTCTTTATGCAGATCGGGGTCTTTCACCGCCCGCAACGCATTCAATACAACTTCTTCAGTAATCAAATCGCTCATCTACTTAAACTCAAAATCAACTACGAATTGGCACGAATGTTCACGAATTTTCTTTTAATTGACGTATCGTTCAGATTCCAGCCGTTGTTTCCCAAAGTGAATCAAAATCGCCAAGCGCAGCCCCATTGCTTTCAGGATAGTTCAATGCCTGCGCTCGGTTTACATCAGTCAGCCGATCAGCAACCTTTAATTCCAAAATGATTTTGTTCTCTACCAGAATATCCGCGTAATAATCGCCCACAACAGCGCCATCAAAGTAAACTTTGATCGGAGCTTGTTGTTCGGCCTTAATGCCTGAGCGATTCAACAAAACCATCATTGCATTCTCATAGACCTTTTCTAAAAACCCCGAACCTAAACGATTATGAATATCCATCGCCATTCCAATGATCTGGTACGAAAGCTCTGGATAAACCATTCTGTCATCATTCGTGTTCATTCGTGCCCATTCGTAGTTAATTCCTTTTCCTTTTTGAAATTTGGGTCAGCGTACGCGGTACGATGCGGTATTCACACTGCTGCGCGCCATCGGCGATGCGACATTCGCGTATGATTTCGCAGCCCAGAGCTTCGCGGTATACGCGAATTTCTTCTTCGCAAACGTGCGGATACGCTACGGCGACGTTTTCCGTCGGACAATTTCGCTGACGCAACCGGTAACTGCCGTCTTTCATCTTGCGAGTTTCCGCCAGATACCCTTTGGCGTTGATGACGCTCGTCAACTCCCTGACACGTTCGTCAAAGCTCAGTTCAGCCAGTTGTTCTTTTAACTGAGCAATTAGTTCATCTGCACGTGCGCTTAAAACCTTCAGCAAGGCATCCTCGCCAAATTGCCGCTGCAAATGAACCAACACTTCTTTGGCAAACTCGTCGTACAGATGCGGAAACAGACACCGCGCTTTTTCGGTCAGTCGATACATAAATCGCGGACGCCCGCGCTCATGCTTTTCCTGCTCGAAGGCAACGATGCCGTCGCTTTCCAGCAAGCTTAAATGTCGCCGCACGCACACCTTCGACACGTCGAGCGATTGCGCCAACTGTTCGACGCTCATCGCCCCGTTGATCTTCAACAAGTCGAGAATGGCGCTGCGCGATTCTTTGAGCAGATTTTCGACGGCGGATACTGACACGAACCGGATGATAGGAACCGATCCTGATTTTGTCAACGTTTTGGTTTCTAAAAGCTGCGACTGGGTTCAGGAAGCAAAGTTTT
The DNA here is from genome assembly GCA_016789645.1 of Acidobacteriota bacterium. Lineage (GTDB taxonomy): Bacteria > Acidobacteriota > Blastocatellia > RBC074 > RBC074 > RBC074. The sequence continues at coordinate 4,543 of JAEUQP010000038.1, forward strand.
GCTTTATGCCAAGTTCTGCGCCGGTGATGGCGTCAACGAAGACCGTCCAGGTCATTCCGTTGCCGACAATCACCGGATACGCCAGGTGAATTTCCAGGCGGTTGGCTTCGAGTTTTGGGTACACGACCAAGTCGTTGATTTTGATGGCTTCGCGCGAAGCGACTTTGTACGTTTGCGGTTGTCCGGCGATGGTCGTGTAGCTGAATTGGCGTCCGAGCAGTTTTTCATACAACGTCAGGGGTTTGACCGTGGCTTGTGTGGGCAGACTGACAACGGGCAGCAAACTGCTGTTCCATTGCAACAGTTCTCCGGTTTTCGCGACAACCAATCGCAATTCACCATACGGTTCGGCAATTTGATAGGCGTAATTCGCCTGCCAATACACCACGCGAAAAAATTTCCCTTCGTCGGCAAACGACACCAACGACAAATCACCCAAGTTAATCGAATTGCCGCATAACACCGAGCCGGATCGTTCGATGAATTGCCGTAAAGCTTCTTTCACTTCCATTTCACCAAAGAAGCTCGAGGCAGATGTGAGTTTGATGCGACCGGTTAATTCCGTTGGCAACGAACGTGGCGAATTCAGCACAGGCATCAGATCGGCGTTGACCTCCGGCAAACTCCGATCGGCAAGAAAGCGCTTCCAGGCGTCGCGCGCCGTTTGCTGCCGAGCAGGCGTGTCTTCGATGAAGGGCGGATACATGACTTGCTGCGATTGCGG
>JAEUQP010000046.1 GCA_016789645.1 Acidobacteriota bacterium
TCCCCGAATCCCTCTCTTCGATAATTACTGCACAACCGGACCGGGACAATTCGGCCCTAATTTGGAATCGTCACCTTCGGCCAGCGTCTGCACCAGTTCATCGTAAAAGTAATCGAACCGGGTGGCGACGGCAGGCGAAACTCGCTTGTCATACACCTTGCGGCTGCGATCAATTTCATCTCGCAAACGGTCGTACAAGTCCAGGCTGCGGCGGCCTTCAGTGACTTTCGCGGCGTTATAAAGCTTGATTTCCGAAACCAGCAACCGCGCAAATCGCCGGGCATCGTTGTGAGCACGCTGTTCGGTTTCGCTGGCGGCGGTCGGAATCGCCATCACCGGTTGAGCCGGACGCGGGGCTTCGACCACAGGCGAAGTGAACGCGGGCGGTTCGATGGTTGGCGGTTCAAATTTCGGCGCTTCGGCAACCGCTGGCAACGAATAATCAGGTTGCACGGGCGGATTAACGAACAAAGGCGGCGCGGGCGGCGGTGGCGGCGGAACGATCGGTTCCAGCCGAGGCGCTTCAAAAATCGGCGCAGGCGCAACTGGCTTGGCCGGTTCCGGCGCGGGTGGTTCCTCAGCGACTTCAATCGAAGGTTCCGTCTTGGCCGAATGCCACGACGCTTCCGGTTCGGCAGCGCTGCTGAGTTGCGGAGTGAATTCAGGCGGCGGCAATTCTTCCGTAATTCGTTTCGGTTCCGCCAATTCATCAGCAACCGCTGCTTCAACCGGTTCAACCGATTCAACCACCGGCGCGGGAGCTTGAGCTTCGATTGATGGCGAAGGTGGAACAACGGGCGGCGGACTGGGAGGCGCAACAACAGGCTCTGGTTCCGGCGCCAATGCCGCAGCTACAGCAGGAGCTTGCGCGGCGGGAGTGCTCAATTGCGAAGGCGGTCCGCTGGGACGAACCGGTTCGACACCGCGACGCGATGGCAGTAGCTCAATTCCCATGCTCGCCACGCGCACCAGCGTTTCAAGCGCCGCAGCAGCAATGTCGTTTTCCGATTGCGTGCCGGAATCGGCATACAGCACCGCAGCCGCTTTTCCGCGAACGACCAACGGAATCGCCAATGCGGTTTCCGGCGCAGGCGACCCGTAAAGTCCCAACACGGCGGAATTTTCTCCGGGCGAAGCCGAACGCGCTTTGGCCACGTTGAAGGTCGTCAGAGCTTCGCGCAACAAGGTTTGATTCTGCGTCGAAACCGACAACAACCGCACGGTTTCGTCATTCAATCCATTATCAAACCCGGATGCTTTCCAGCCGACGGCGTCGTTGCCTTTGACGACGAAAAACACAATGCGCGGCGAAAACTGCGATGCGCGACGAACCAACGTCGCCAAGGTGTCTGATTGCGTGCGCTGTGAATCAATATCTTCAACAGCAGCTTTCAACTGATCCAGACTCGATGCCTGAGAAGCCGCCGATTGCGAAGCCGAAACGGCCAACGTCAGCGCTTTACGGCTGGCGTCCAATTGTTCGCGCAAATCTTCGAGCTGGCTTTCCGCTTCGCGACGAGCGATGGCGGCAGCTTCTGCGCAAGCTGTTTCCAGGCGTTTCTGAAACTCGGCTTCGTTGGTTTCCCGATAGGCGGTTTCCCATTCGGCGCGAGCATCGGCAAGACGTTGTTCAACTCCTTGTTCGGCTTTGGCGGTCGCGTCGGTGAACAACTGGCGAACATAATCCAGCAAGCCTGAAGACTCTTCCGGCGTGACAACCGGCTGGGTCTGTTCGGACAGTTTGGAACCAAGTTCGGCGATGGTTGTTTGTAAACGTTCGATTTCGGCTTTGAGCGCGCCAACGCGGTGGTTGACGAATTCATTTGCGCGCGCCTGAAGCTGGGCTTCCCAGCTTGATGCATCTGGTTGATTTGATGAATTGATCTTCTCTTCGGACACTGTTCTACCTCCGCTAAACAACGGGCAATGTTCCGGGTCGCAGCACTTCGCTGCGGAATGTTTGGGTGATGAATTTATCAGCCTTGGGGAGGACTGACCACTTCACGTGAATCGCTTTGCAGCTTTTGCTCAAGGCCATAAGTTTTGAGTTCGGACGGGAAATCCTAACACCGCCGTCTATCGGTAGTTATGCTTGCAACGAAGGGGCAATGATCTAAATGATCTTTAGCAAGGCCTGTGCTATCTGCTTGTCAAAGGCAGCTAATTATCTTTTCTCATCTTTGCCTTGTCAATTTATCATTTCTGGATTCTTGCATTTGCAAGCGAACCTGGGCGCTGCTCCCGGAGTTTTTGCCAAACGAGAGCGGTTTGACTACAATCCGCGCGTCGTTGCTAGGCAACAACATCGCACTCCGGGCGCTCAATCGCACCTCAAATAAATTCAATTGTGAAATCGTTTTGAAACGAAGCTTCAACGCTTTGCCTACACCATCCAAGGGGAGACTATGAACAAGCAAGACCTCGTATCGCGCAGAACCATCGTCAAAGGCGCGGCTGTGACCGCCGCCGCCTCAACCTTTACCATCGTCAAAGCAGAATCCGTTCGCGGTTCGGCGGCCAATTCCATGGTTGAAGTCGGCTTCATCGGCTGCGGCGGACAAGGAACCCGCGACGCGCAACTGCTGGAACAAACCAAAGAAGCCAAGATCGTTGCCGTCGCCGATTATTTCAAAACCCAGACTGACAAAGCCGCCGAGCGGTTCAAGGTGGACGCCAAGAACGCCCACGTTGGTATTGACGCTTACAAGGAAGTCATCGGCTCGAAAGTGGACGCCGTGTTGCTCGTCACGCCTCCGGGATTCCGTCCCGAACATTTCAAGGCCGCTGTCGCCGCCAAAAAACATATCTTCGCCGAAAAACCGCTGGCCGTGGATGTGCCCGGTTGCCACACCGTGATGGAAGCAGGCGAAAAAGCCAAAAAGCTGAACCTGAGCGTCGTCGTCGGGTTGCAGCGCCACTATTCCAAAGCTTATCGCGCAGCCAAAAAACTGTTTGATGAAGGCGCCATGGGACAAGCCGTGATGGCGCATTCGGCCTGGGATCAAGCCAAAATCTGGGGCGAACGTCGCGGCAAACGCGCCGATTGGAAATCGCAACTGGATTTCGAAATTCAGCACTGGTACTTCTTCAAATGGCTGTCGGGCGATCACATCGTCGAACAGAATATTCACAACATTGACGTCATCAGTTGGTTTTTGAACAAGACGCCAGTGCGCGCAGCGGGCATCAGCGCAGTGTTCGACAAACGCGACGGACTTGGCGACATTCACGATCATTTCGCCGTCAATTACGAATACGACAACGGAGTTCTGCTGACCAACACCTGCGTCCAAGTGGACGGCGTGCGCGGCGACGTGTCGGAAACCATTCGCGGCACGAAAGGCGTGTTCACGACGACGGCAGGCAGAGGCGGCACGGGCGGCGTTCGCATCGAAGCCGTTCCGACGCGCAAAGAGCCAAATCCCGCGCCGATTTACAAATATGAAGGCGGCGATGACAAACATTACGACCAGGAAGCCGCGACTTTTGTCGCCAGCGTTTTGGGCAAAGGCGAAGGCGAAGACAAATATCGTAACGACACCAAGTACGGCGTCGAAAGCACTTTCATGGCCATCCTCGGACGCGAATCGGCGTATCGCAAAACCACGCTGACCTGGAACGAGCTGTGGAACGAAACCAAGAAGCTCGGCTTCAAACCTGAACCGAAGGCGGATTAGTCTGACGAATCATAACGCGACCAATAGGAAGCGTTTTTATCCAGGAGCGCAAGCGGCCAATCCGGCTTCTTGCGCTCTTTTTTTGTAAAGCGATAATGCCGTTATCCATGAAAATTCTGACTGCCCAACAAATGCGAGAGCTTGACCGGCTGACCGTCGAACGCTGCGGCGTTCCTTACGCAACGTTGATGGAAACGGCGGGCAGTCGCGTGGTCGAAGCGATCATTGAAAATTACGGCCCGGTTGCAGGCAAATACGCGGCAATTTTTTGCGGCAAAGGAAACAACGGAGGCGATGGCGCGGTAGTGGCGCGCCTGCTTTGGATGTGTGGCGCAGAAGCGGTGGATGTTTTTCTCTTCGGCAAATTGGAAGAGACAAAAGGCGAAGCACGATCCAATTTTGAAACAATCAAACGGCTGGCCGAGACGCGAACTGACACCAATGGCTGCCAACTTTCGTTTCGTGAAATTGTCACAGATGAAGAAGCGGAACTTAGCCTTTTTCCTGACTTGATGATTGATGCATTGTTAGGCACTGGCCTTACGCGGCAAGTTGAAGGCATTTATCTGGATGCCATTTTGAATCTGAACAGCATTCGCGCCGTCCACAATTCGCCCGTGATCTCAGTTGATATTCCTTCCGGTCTGTCGTCGGACTCCGGCAACACAGTTGGCCCACACGTTCGCGCAGATTTAACTGTCAGCTTTACTGCTCCGAAAATCGGCAACGTGCTATCTCCAGCCTGCGAAGCGAATGGCAAATTGGTCATTGCTCCAATCGGAACGCCGGATTGGTTGATTGAAGAATCCGGCTCTCAGCTTGAACTTGTAGAAGAATCGCAAATCAAAACATGGCTTAACGATTCTCGCCGAATTTCACAGGCTCATAAAAATTTAGTTGGCGACGTTTTGCTGATTGCCGGTTCGCGCGGAAAGACCGGCGCAGCGGCGTTGGCGTCGGAAAGCATCTTGCGCGCCGGAGCCGGTTTAGTGACGGTGGCTACGGCAAAATCGGCGCAAACCTTGTTGGTCACACAGACTCGCCCCGAAGTGATGACCGAAGCTCTGGCGGAAACCTATGACGGCGCGATTGCTCAGGAAGCCGTCGAGCATGTGCTGCAGTTGGCGGAAAAGAAAACCGTCATCGCCGTCGGGCCTGGGCTTTCCTCCGCCGAAGACAGCGCGCGAGCTTTCGTCCGCGAATTGGTCGAACGGCGAAGCGCGCCGATGGTCATTGACGCCGATGGATTGAAC
>JAEUQP010000050.1 GCA_016789645.1 Acidobacteriota bacterium
GTCAATGAACTGCTGCGGCTGAAAGCGCGCGCCAGCAGCGAAGGCGGGCAAGTGGCGGTCTTTTTCATTGACGACAATTTCGCCATCAACATCAAACGCACCAAATCGCTGCTGCGCGACATCATCGCCGCCGATGCTCAAGTTTTCTGGACGGCGCAAATCAGCGCCAACCTGTTGCGCGACGAAGAGCTGGTTGACCTCATTCGCGATTCGGGCGGCAAATGGATTTTCATCGGCATGGAATCCATTGACCCGGTCAATTTGGCCGACGTGAACAAAAACTTCATCAAGCCCAGCGATTACGCCGCTGTGCTGGATCGGCTGGCCGACCGCAATCTGCTGGCAATCACTTCTTTTATTTTCGGTTTGGACAACGACACGGTGGGCGTGGCCGGAAGAACGCTGGGACAGATTCGCACCTGGCCCGCCGGGCTGCCGGTTTTCGGCCAGTTGACTCCCTTCCCTTCGACGCCGCTTTACGCGCGGCTGCTGGCAGCAGGACGGTTGACGCGTCCCAAACATTGGCTGGATTTCGCCCCTTACCAGATGGCGCACACGCCTCTGAAAATGACTCCAGCGGAAGCCCAAGCCGAAGTCAGACAAGGCTGGACAGATTCTTACAGTCCGGAAGCCATCGCCCGGGCTGTGGATTCACTGGACGGAAAACCGATCTGGCTACGAATCAGTTTGTTCATCGGACGATTGAGTTTTCGAGGCATCTACTTCCCGCAAATGGGTCGCCTAGCTTGGTTGAAAGTGGCGCTGCAAAATCGCCGAACGATCTACAAACTGGTGAAATCAGTGTTGAGTAGCGGATTGAAAACACGCCCCACACCGACCACGGTCTACCCAGTGGTCGTCAAGCCAGACAATCAAGAAGTGTAGCTCGCGCGGAATCAAACCTTCCCCCTGGGGGCGGATTTTCCATCCGAGCAACTGAAATCCGAACTAATGCAGGCGACGTTACAGCCTTGCGAAAGCCGTGATAAAGTCACGCGTCGCAAGGCTGTAACGACAAAAGAGTTCGAGAAAATCGTTTTAAGGAACTCGGAAAAATGACCATCGAATTATCCAAAGAAGCAAAACAGAACGCGCTCGAATCGCTGCAAAAGTATTTCGAAGTGAACATGGAAGAACCGCTCGGCAATCTGGCGGCGGGCGCGTTGCTGCAATTCATCCTGGAAGAAATCGGGCCGAGCATTTACAACAAAGGCGTCGCCGACGCGCAGGAGCGTATGCAACAACGCATCAGCGAACTGGATTCCGAAGTGTACGCCGACGAATTTCAGTACTGGCGCAATCGGCAATCGAAAGGACGAAAGTCATGAATGTTGAGAGACGCGATTTCCTGGCGATGGCCGGAGCGACAACTGCTGTGGCCGCGTTCCCTGTCAATGCATTTTCGGAGGGAAAAAAGATGTACGGATTGATTGGAAAAATGACTGCTGTCGCGGGCAAACGCGACGAATTGATTTCGATTCTGCTGGAAGGCGTTGCCGGAATGCCCGGCTGTTTGAGCTACGTCGTAGCCAAAGACCCGGCGGATACCGACGCCATCTGGATCACGGAAGTCTGGGACAGCCAGGAAAGCCATAAAGCTTCGCTGTCGTTGCCGTCAGTCAAACAAGCCATTACTCGCGGCCGTCCGTTGATCGCCGGATTCAGCAACAACACCACAACTGAACCCGTTGGCGGGCACGGACTGGCAACCGCAAAACCTCGTTAACCCATGAATCAATCCATTGCTCATATCGCTCTGGTCGTCCGCGATTACGACGAAGCCATAGAGTTTTACACGCGCAAGCTGCATTTCACGCTGGTCGAAGACACCTACCAACCGGAACAGGACAAACGCTGGGTCGTCGTCGCTCCGCCGGGATCAAGCGGGACGACGTTGCTGCTGGCGCGTGCCGCGACTCCAGAGCAAGCAAAGTTCATCGGCAACCAATCCGGCGGGCGCGTGTTTCTCTTTCTGCAAACCGACGATTTCTGGCGCGATTATCGAGAAATGGTTTCGTTAGGCATCAACTTCGTCCGCGAACCCAAAGAAGAACCTTACGGCACAGTCGCGGTCTTTGAAGATTTGTACGGCAATCTGTGGGACTTGATTCAGTTTAGCCAGCAAAAACTGGAAAAGAACCAGATGATTCATCCATAATCGCGGCTGCAAGTACCTAAACAATCGTTGTCCAACCCGTCATCGCTTCAGAAAGGAGCATTTGTGAACTGGCGCAAACTTTTCGCCCCGGTCGCCTTCATGTGTTTGGCGCTCATTTCCTTGCCCGCCCAACCGCAAACCCCTTCCGATCAACAATCCAGGCTGGATTCGTGGAACAAACCCTTCAAACCGTTTCGCATCATCGGCAACATCTATTATGTCGGCACGAACAATCTGGCGTGTTTCCTGATTACGTCTCCTGCCGGTTACGTGCTGATTGACACTGCCATGCAGGAATCGGCTCCGATCATTCGCGCCAACATCGAAGCTCTGGGCTACAAGCTGAAATATATCCGCATCATTTTGTCCAGCCACGCGCATTTTGATCACGTCGCCGGTCACGCCGACATGAAAGCCGCCACCGGCGCGCAGGTCATTGCTTCGGCGGCGGACGCGCCGGCGCTGGAAAGCGGCGGCACCAAAAGTTTTCACCCGCTCAATCCATTCAAACCGGTCAAGGTAGATCGGATCATCAAAGACGGCGAGATCGTTCGGCTGGGCAGCATCGCGCTGCGAGCGCATCTGATGCCCGGCCACACCGAAGGCAACACCGCCTGGTCCATGACGGTCGAAGAAAACGGCAAAAAGTATGACGTGTTGTTCGCGCCCAGCATGTCCATCAACCCCGGCGTCAAGATGATCAACAATCCCACGTGGCCGACGATTGCCGATGCGTATGCCAAATCGTTTCAGAAACTGAAATCGCTTCCCTGCGATGTGTTTTTGGGGCCACATGCTCCCTTTTTCGATATGGAAGCGAAGGTCGCGCGCATGAACGCCGATCCCAAGACCAACCCGTTTATTGATCCCGAAGGCTTTCGCAATTACATCGCCGGGTTTGAAAAGAGCTATAACGACCAGCTTCAGAAAGAGCGAAGCGGAAAGTGAATATTCATCCTGGCAACCAAAATGATGTAAGCTGCCGAAGGAGGCCAACATGACCAACGAAGAAATTTTGCGGGAAATCAATTCCCTGCCGCCTGAAGGCCAGCGATTGCTTGAAAGCGTTCTGGCTTCGCTGCGACAGTTGTATTCACGTTCCCCATCGTCAATTCAACCTGCAACCGACATTCGAAGCGAGAGCTTTATCGGAATGTGGCGGGATCGTGATGATATGAGCAATAGCAGCGAATGGGTTCGCAAACTGCGCGAATCTGAATGGGGCGGTTAACATGTCATTCGTCGTAGTTGATACTGACATCTTGATAGATGCTGGCAGAGGAATTTCTGATGCAGTAGTTTGCCTGAATACAATTGAACAAAAATCGCTTTTAGCAATCAGCATAGTAACTCAGATGGAATTGATCGTCGGCTGCCGAGACAAGTCGGAGTTACGTGATCTGGAATTGTTCTTACGTCGTTTTCAGGTATTGAGAGTCATGGAGTTAATTTCGGACAAGGCAGTTGAGCTGTTGCAGCAATATCGTCTGAGCCATGGCTTGTTAATCGCAGATTCCATCATTGCCGCAACCGCGATCACGCACGGCCAGCCGCTCATCACCAAAAACCAGCGCGATTTTCGATTCATTACGGATTTGAACTTGCTTCCGTATCCTTAAATCACCCGTAAACCCGGACTCCTTACTTACAGTGCAATGAACAACTATCTCTTCACCAAAATCCGCCAGCAATTTGAGCGACAGGTCATCACCGACATCGAGCGAGCCGTCGCCGAGCAAATTCATCCCGGCAAAGTCCGCTTCAAACCGGGAGCGCGAATCGCCATCGCTTCCGGCAGCCGCGGCATCGCCAACATCGCCCGCATCACCAAAGCAGTGGCTGACGCCGTCAAAGCTCAGGGAGCCGAGCCGTTCATCGTTCCGGCAATGGGAAGTCACGGCGGAGCGACCGACGAAGGCCAGCGCGAAATTCTGGCGTCTTACGGCATCACCGAAACCGCGATGGGCTGTCCGGTGCGCTCTTCGATGGAAGTCGTCGAAATAGACCGTGGCAGTTTGGAATTACCGCTGTTCATGGACAAACACGCGTACGAATCCGACGGCGTGATTTTGGTCAATCGCATCAAACCGCACACGGCGTTTCATGGTGATTACGAAAGCGGATTGATCAAAATGAGCATCATCGGCTTGGGCAAGGAACGGCTGGCGTCGGAAATTCATCGTTACGGAGTTTATGGGTTGAAGACGCTGATGCCCGAAGCCGGAAAACGAATTTTGGCGACCGGCAAAGTCGTGCTCGGTTTGGGCATCGTCGAAAATGCTTATGACGAAACGGCCATCATCGAAGCTCTGACTCCGGCGGAAATTGTCGCGCGCGAACCGCAATTGCTGAACACAGCCAAACAGATGATGCCGCGTTTGCCGCTGGAAGAAATTGACGTGCTGGTGGTGGACCAGATCGGCAAAAACATCAGCGGTTCGGGAATGGATCCGAACGTCATTGGCCGCATGCGAATTCGCGGAGCGCAGAGTTCCGAATCGCCCAACGTCAAGGTCATCATCATCACAGACCTGACGGACGTATCGCACGGCAACGCCTGCGGCATAGGCTTGGCGGATGTGACGACGCGGCGCTTGCGAGACAAAATTGATTGGGACGCGACTTACAAAAACGGAGTTACCAGCGGATTTTTTGAACACTTCATGCTGCCGATTGTCGCCGCGACTGACCGCCAAGCCTTCGATTGGGGCATTCGCGCCAGCCACGATCCGCACAAACCGAAAAAGATCGTCCGCATCAAAGACACATTGCACGTCAGCGAAATGTACGTTTCGCCAGCAGCGCTGGAAGAAGTCAAAGACCGTGTCGAAATTCTCAGCGAGCCGTTGAACCTGTTTGACGAACAGGATTCGCTGATCCCGTTTTGATGAAATGATGGCTGACCGAATTCTGAAACTCCGCGAACTCAATCGCGCAACGCTGGATCGGCAAATGCTGTTAAAGCGCGAAACGCTCTCAGTTCCCGACGCTGTTGAACGGCTGGCGGGAATGCAGGCGCAACTCGCTTCAGCGCCGTTTGTCGGTTTGTGGACGCGGCTGGAAAATTTCAAACGCGAAGACCTGGCCAAAGAGATCGAAGCTCGGAAGATCATCAAAGCCACGTTGATGCGCGCGACGCTGCATCTGTTCACGGCGGACGATTTTCTTCGCTTTCGCGCAACGCTTCAGCCAATGCTGACTGGCGCAAGGGAATCAATCATCGAACAACGCGGCAGCGATTTCGATCAGGATCAGTTGCTGAAAGCCGCGCGGAAATTTATCGCCGAACAGCCGCGCACCTTCGCCGAAATCAGTGAAATGGTTGCAGAGTTGATGCCCAACCACGATGTGGGCGCGTTGCGGTACACCGTGCGAACGCAGATTCCTTTGGTGCAGGTTCCCGTTTCCGGCGGTTGGAGCTATCCCGGCAAACCAGCCTTCACGCTGGCCGAATCGTGGATCGGCAAGAAAATTCCGCCCAAAGAAAACCTGCGCGATTTGGTGCTGCGGTATTTGGCGGCGTTTGGCCCCGCTTCGCCAACAGATATGCAAACGTGGTGCGGTTTGAAGCTGCCAGTATTGAAAGCCGAGTTTGAAAAACTGAAACCGGAGCTGGCGGTTTATCTCAACGAAAAACGCCAGGAGTTGTTCGATCTGCCGACCATCAACTTGCCCCAAGAAGATGCACTCGCGCCGGTTCGCTTTTTGCCGGAATTCGACAATTTGTTGCTGTCGCACAAAAACAGAAATCGAATTGTTCCCGACGAATATCGTTCGAAAGTGTATTTGCCTGCGCTGCGCGTGGCGGCAACCATTCTGGTGGACGGATTTGTGGGCGGGGTCTGGAAAGTCGAAAAAACCAAAACGGCAGCCACGCTGTTGATCGAACCATTCGCCAAGTTAACGAAACAAGACCGCGCCGCTCTGACCGAAGAAGGCGAAAAGCTGATCCGCTTCATCGAACCCGACGCCAAATCTTTCGACCTCAAATTTGCTCTTGAAAGTTCAACTTGAAGCTCCAAAGTTCGCTGTGTACAATCCGCGCCTGTTTACGTGCCGAAATTGAATCGGAGAAATCGAAACGCAATGACGAACACAGTCAGCAAAATCAGTTATCGGGTAGTCGGTTCCAACGAACACACATTGACCACCCTCTCCCTTACGTAGCAGCGCAATCGTTGTGTTTGTGTTGCGCTGCGCATTCCACCGCCATTTTTCATTTTCTAAAATCAGAGCAAGCAACATTGAGACTTTTTCTCTCAACAGCATGAACAAGATTTTCGGCAGGATTTACATGACCAGCATCACCTGAAGTGCTTAAGCCAATTTTGAATCCTGTTGATCCTGAAAAAAATCCTGTCCATCCTGTTTCGATGTTTTTTGCCAAGGCTATTGAGTCAAAAGGATTTTTACGACCATGAACGAGAAATACTTCCCCGAAGAAATCGAAGAGAAACAACAACGGCGCTGGGCCGAAGCCGGAGCCTTCAACGCCGACGTAGATCCCGCGAAAGAAAAGTTTTATTGCCTGGAAATGCTGCCGTACCCGTCCGGCAAAATTCACATGGGACACGTTCGCAACTATTCCATCGGCGATGCGCTGTCTGCTTTCAAACGCATGCAAGGCTTCAACGTGTTGCACCCGATGGGCTGGGACGCATTCGGCATGCCTGCGGAAAATGCCGCCATCAAAAACAATGCTCGGCCCGATCAATGGACGTTTGAAAACATCAACGCCATGCGCGTGCAACTGCAACGACTGGGATTCAGTTACGACTGGCGACGCGACATCGCTTCCTGCACGCCGGAATATTACCGCTGGAACCAATGGTTCTTCATTCAAATGTGGAAGAAAGGGTTGCTGTATCGCAAAAACGCCACGGTGAATTGGTGCGTCAAATGCAACACGTCGCTGGCCAACGAACAAGCCGAAGGCGGGTTCTGCTGGCGACACGAAGACACGCCCGTCGAATTGCGCGAACTGGAACAGTGGTTCATCCGCGTGACGAATTACGCCGACGAACTGCTGGACAGTCTGGACACGCTGGAAGGCGGTTGGCCGGAGCGTGTGCTGGCCATGCAGCGCAACTGGATTGGCCGCAGCAAAGGCGCGGAAGTGGATTTCCGAGTCGCGTACGAACATGCGCCAACCAACGGCAAACGAGTCCGTATTTTCACCACGCGCATTGACACGATCTTCGGCGCGAGCTGCGTGATCGTCGCGCCCGAACATGAACTGGTCGAAGAACTGATCGCTGACGGCAAAGCTTCGGCGGAACTGATTGCCTTTGTCGAAAAGCAAAAGGCGATTTCCAAAGAAGACCGCATTGCCGAAGGCACCGCTAAAGAAGGCGTCAGCACCGGGCTGTTCGCCGTCAATCCGTTTAATGGCCAGCGGCTGCCGATTTGGACGGCAAACTTCGTGCTGACCGGTTACGGTACTGGCGCGATTATGGCCGTGCCCGCGCACGACGAACGCGATTTCGAGTTCTGCGCGAAATACGGGCTGCCGATTCCGCGCGTCATCAAGCTGGCCGATTCGACCGAAGCCGATGACGCGCCCGTCACGGAAGCGTTCACCAACAAAGATGATTCTGCTGTCGTCATCAACTCTGGCAAATTCAGCGGTCTGAAAGTTCCCGACGCGATCAAGGCGATGACCGAATACGCCGAAGCGGGCGGATTCGGCGAAGCCAAGACCAATTTCAAAATCCGCGATTGGGGGGTGTCGCGCCAACGCGCCTGGGGAACGCCGATTCCGTTTATTCATTGCGCCAAGTGCGGCATCGTTCCCGTTCCCGAAGATCAACTGCCGGTGGAACTGCCCAGCGACCTGAACTTCAACACGCAAGGCGCTCCGCTGGCCGAACACGCCGGCTTCGTCAACGCGACTTGCCCGACATGCGGCGGAGCGGCTCGGCGCGACACTGACACGATGGACACCTTCGTGGATTCGTCGTGGTACTACTTCCGTTACGCCGATCCGAAAAACGAAACGCTGCCGTTCGCGCCAGAAGTCGCGGCGTATTGGACTCCTGTGGATCAATACATCGGCGGCATCGAACACGCCGTGCTGCATCTGATTTACACTCGGCTGTGGACGAAGATCATGCGCGATCTGGGATTGATCACCTTCGGCGAGCCAGTCAAAAAACTGCTGACGCAAGGCATGGTTTGTCTGGCAACCTATCGTTGCGAAGAACACGACTGGCTGAACCCGGCAGAAGTCGCCGACGGCAAATGCAAATTCTGCGGACGTGTGGCCACAGTCGGTCGCATCGAAAAAATGTCCAAATCCAAAAAGAACACCGTTGATCCGGACGAGATGATTCGGATTTACGGCGCAGACACTTTGCGGCTGTTTATGCTGTTTACAGCACCGCCGGAAAAGGATTTGGAATGGAGCGAAGCCGGAGCCGAAGGCGCATCACGTTTTCTGAACCGCGTTTGGCGCATCGTCTACAAATGGCACGACAAACTGGCAGCGGCCAAACTGGGCGGCGACCAGCAATCCACGTTTTCTGCCGAAGCTCGCAG